>JAJYNB010000120.1 GCA_021786555.1 Bacillota bacterium
CATCGAACTTCGATTTCCGGAGCCAGGAGACCTGCCTGTCTTGCTGCACCGATTGAACCTACGAGGTATAGGGAGGTGGAGGCGGCAGTCAGGCTGCGCTTTCACAGGCATTTATTAACCCCGGACCTTAGGTCCGGGGTTTGATGTATCTGGAGGTAAAATTGCTGTATGTTATTGGGATAGGTCCCGGTGATCCTGACTATGTTCTGCCGGTGGCCTTCAAAACGGCTGGCAAGTGTCAGGTGCTGGCAGGCGGTAAACGGGCCCTGGCTTTGTTCCCCGGCGGGCAGCAGGAGAGGTTTCGGGTTACAGGCGACCTGGAAGATCTTAAGAATTTCCTGCGGCAAAGGTTGGAGGAAGGCAAGGATGTGGCAGTGCTGGTGTCCGGCGATCCGGGTTTTTACAGCCTGTTGGGTTTCCTGCGAAAAAATTTTGCGGCTGAAGCCTTGCAGGTAATTCCTGGTGTCAGCTCGCTGCAGCTGGCCTTTGCCAGGGCAGGCCTGGCCTGGCAGCAGGCAGAGCTTGGCAGCGTTCACGGCCGCTCCCTGGCCCATATTAATCCGGAACCTGGGGTTCTGTTAGGTCTGCTTACGGGTAAGGACAACCAGCCGCAGAAAATAGCCGCCCATCTTTTAACCAAAGGACCAAACCGTCAAGTCTTCCTCGCCAACAACCTGAGTTATCCCGATGAACTATGGCTTGAAACCGATTTGCACACTTTAACCCGGGATGACGCATCATATGACAACGCAGTGGTCCTGATAATGCCGGCAAAGGAGGAGATTTGATGTGGAAATACACTACCCCCGGGATACCCGATGCCAGATTTTGCCGCGGTTCTCTGCCCATGACCAAGGAGGAGGTACGGGTAGTCACTCTCGCCAAAGCAAGGCTCGAGCCTGATTCTATTGTATATGACATTGGGGCGGGCACCGGTTCTCTAACGGTGGAGGCGGCTCTCCAGGCTCCCAGAGGCAAGGTCTACGCCTTGGAGCGGGAGGCTGAGGGCATAAGGCTGATAAAGCTTAACTGCAGCCGCTTTGGCGCCGCCAATGTAGAGGTTATTCAGGCTGAAGCCCCGGCTGGGATGGAGGAATTGCCCAAAGCCCAGGCCGTCTTGGTAGGGGGTTCCGGCGGCAAGCTGGCGGAGATTATTACCGCAGCATCCTCCAGCCTGGTGAAAGGGGGAAGAATTGTGATCAACGCAGTCACCCTGGAAACCCTGTGGGCAGCCCAGAAGGAACTGGAGGAAAACTGTTTTGACGAACTTGATATTGTGTCCCTGGCGGTTACCCGCTGGCCCCGGGCGGGGCGAAGTTTTATGGCCAAAGCTTTAAACCCGGTCTTTATCATCAGTGCAGCATTAAGGAGTTGAGCGCGTGTTAGGTAAATTTTACGGACTGGGGGTTGGCCCAGGCGACCCGAAACTGCTGACCTTAAAAGCGGCGGAAGTGCTGAAGTTTGTCCCGGTGGTGGCTGTGCCAAAATCCCGGGCCGACCGCGACAGTGTGGCTTTGGATATTGCCAGGAACCACCTGTCCCCGGGAGCGGAAATTCTGGAGTTAAACCTGCCCATGACTTCAGACCCGGTGGTGCTGGAGATGGCATGGCAGGCCGGGGCGGAACGGATTTTTGACAAGCTGCAGGCCGGCAGCAGCGTGGCTTTCCTGACTATCGGGGACCCGTCCTTGTACAGCACCTACCAGTATGTGCTGGAGAAACTTAAAGGGATTGCGCCGGAAGTGGAAGTGGAGACCGTGCCGGGGATTACCTCCTTTGCAGCCTGCGCGGCCCGGGTGAGCGAACCTCTCGCCTCGGGGGATGAACCCCTCCTTGTTTTGCCAGCAGTGGATGAGAAGCTGGGGGAGTATCTTGAACAGTTTCCTAATCTGGTTCTAATGAAGGTGTCCCGCGATATGGAACGCATCATGGCGGAAATGAGCGCCCACGGCAGGCAGGCCCTATTCGTCAGCCGCTGCGGGTCGCCGCAGGAAGCCGTTGTCCGGGATTTATCCAGTCTGGCCGGAGAAAAGGTAGATTACCTGTCCCTGATTCTTGTCGGGCCGAAAGGAGAATAAACATGGCACAGGTTACTTTTGTCGGAGCGGGCCCGGGGGACCCGGAACTCATAACCCTGAAGGGAGTTAAGGCGATCCAGGCGGCCGACGTAATTATTTACGCCGGCTCCCTGGTGAACCCGGAAATATTAACCTATGCCCAGGAAGGGGCCAAGATCTACAACAGCGCAGAGATGACTCTGGAGCAGGTGGCGGAAGTTATGGAACAGACTGCTGCCAGGGGGGAGAAGGTGGCCCGGGTCCATACGGGTGACCCCAGCATCTTTGGCGCTATCCAGGAACAAATGGATATCCTGGAGCGCAAAAACATCAGTTACACGGTTATCCCCGGGGTAAGTTCCGTCCTGGCGGCCGCGGCCAGCCTGCGCCGGGAGTACACTCTGCCCGGAGTTTCCCAGACCGTGATTTTGACCAGGATGGAAGGGCGGACCCCGGTGCCGGCAGGGGAAAGGCTGGGGGAATTAGCCAAACATGGCGCCACCATGGGGATTTTCCTAAGTGTGCAGGATATTGCCAAAGTTATGGCGGAACTGGGCCAAGGCTACCCCCTCCAAACCCCGGTGGCCGTTGTCTACAAAGCCAGCTGGCCCGAAGAGAAAATTCTACAGGGCACCCTGGCTGACATTGCTGACAAGGTGAAGCGGGAAGGGATCTCCAAGACCGCCTTGATTTTGGTGGGGGGATTCCTGGGCAGTGAATACGAGCGCTCCCGGCTGTATGATCCGGAATTCAGCCACGAGTACAGGGAGAAAGCCCAGTGAAGATAGCGGTGCTGGCCCTTACCGGGGGAGGAGCGGACACAGCGCTCCGCCTGGTTGAAAAGCTGCCGGGAAGCGAACTGAACGGCGGAAGGCCCGGGGCATACCGCAGCCCCAGGGTGAGAGAGGTCAAGGTGTTCCTGCCGCAAAAGCTGGGAGCCGATTCCCCTGATGGGGAGTTATACGCTGGTTCCCCGTCCGGACTTATGGGGGACATCTTTCACCGTTTTGACGGTTTTGTGCTAATCATGGCCGCTGGGGTTGCCGTTAGGGTGATGGCGCCCCTGCTGCAGGGGAAAGACAGAGACCCGGCGGTGGTGCTGCTGGACGAAAAGGGAAGATTCGCCGTGAGCCTGCTGTCGGGTCATCTGGGAGGGGCCAATGATCTTGCCAGGAGTGTAGCTGCGGTGTTGGGGGGGACTCCCGTCATCACCACTTCCACCGATGTGCAGGGACGCCTGGCGGTGGATGTGCTGGCCCGGGACCTGGGGGCAAAAATCGAACCTGTAGAGGGGATTGTGCGGGTGAACAGCGCTCTGGCCCGGGGTGAGAAGATTACCCTCCTAAGTGAGGGAGTTCTGCCCCTGGGGGAGGACTACCCGTTGTGGAATGACCCCTGTTGGGAAGTTGTGACAGCGGTGGGGAACCTGTTTGAGGCGGCCCGGGAGTTAGGGGATACAGGAAAACCGCTGGTGGTTCTGACCAGTAAAACCGGTCCGGCGGGATTTTTGTACCTCAGGCCGCCTTCTCTGGTGGCTGGGGTGGGCTGCCGCCGGGGCACAACGGCCGCGGCCATTAGCGAAGCTTTGGAGGCTGCGCTGGCCCAATCGGGGCGCAGCATGCTCAGCCTGAAAAAGATCTCATCCATCGGGGAGAAATCCGCTGAGGAGGGAATCCTCAGCGCGGCGGAGACCCTCGGCTTGGAGACAGAGTTTTACCCAGCCGGGCTGTTGGCAAGTATTTTGTCGGAACACCCGGGTCTGGCCCGGTCCGAATTTGTGAGCAAACAGATGGGAGTTGGAGGAGTATGCGAACCAGCGAGCCTGGCCGGCTGCCGGCAGGGGAGACTGATTTTGGGCAAACAAGCCCGGCAGGGCGTGACAGTGGCTCTGGCGGAGGAAGAATCTGGGTGGTAGGCATGGGCCCCGGCAATTGGGAGCAGATGACCGTACGGGCCCGCCAGGTCCTGGGCGAGGCACAGGTGGTGACGGGCTACAAGACTTATATCGAATTGATCCGCGGCCTCCTCAACAACCCCGAACAGAGGGTTGTTGTTTCCGGCATGACCCAGGAAGTTGACCGCTGCCGTGAGGTGGCTGAGCTCGCTGGGCAGGGTTCCAGCGTGGTCCTGGTTTCCAGCGGGGATGCGGGGATTTACGGCATGGCGGGTATTATGCTGGAAGTGCTGGAGCAAGAGGGAATCGAGGTTCCTGTGGAAATCGTGCCTGGTGTGAGCGCGTCCGCCGCTGCGGCCGCCTGCCTGGGAGCGCCCTTGATGCATGATTTTGTCACGGTGAGCCTGAGTGACCTTTTGACTCCCTGGGAACTTATCCGCAAGCGGGTGAGGTTGGCGGCGGAAGGGGACTTTGTCCTGGCCGTTTACAACCCTAAATCACGCCAGCGGGTCAGCCAGATTGAGGAAGTCAGACGGATTTTGCTGGAATTCCGCAGCCCGGATACCCCGGTGGGAATCGTTCGCAACGCCCTGCGCGAGGGCCAGGAGGTATGTATCAGCACTTTATCCGACTTTACGAGGGAGCAAATTGACATGTTGACCACAGTCATTATAGGCAACTCCCAAACTAAAATACTTGGCAGTTACATGGTGACACCAAGGGGTTATGAGCTATGATTCTGGTCTTGGCCGGGACGGCTGACGGCAGGGAACTGGCCCGGGACATCCAGGCGGAGGGCTACCGGGTTCTCTTGTCAGCCGCCACGGCCTACGGGCAGGAGTTGGCCGGGGAAACCCCGGCCAGAGCGGGAGCTTTGGATGAGACAGGGTTTACCGGACTCATATCAGACGAAGGGATTGAATTGGTGGTTGACGCCAGCCATCCCTTTGCGGCCAACGTTTCCCGTACAGCTATCTCGGCCTGTGAGCTGGCCGGAGTGCCCTATGTCC
>JAJYNB010000151.1 GCA_021786555.1 Bacillota bacterium
TAAGTCTGTTGTTGAAGGAACGAGCCGCAACGTGCCGGTGCAAAATTCCGTGGAATCGCGGGTTAGCCTTTGGCGGTTTGCCCTGCGGGAATTCGAGGGTTCACCTTACACGGGAATCGGGTTTGGAAATTTCCAAACCCGTTTGGCACAATACCTTAAGGCGAATCCCCAAGAAGGTATCCACTTTTACGGTGTGGAAGACACCCACAACTCATATATCAGGTTTCTGGTTGAACTGGGGCTGCCCGGGGTTATCCTCTTCCTGCTCATCCTGGTTTTGTGGTTCGGACCCCCTGGTATGCGTATTCTTTTCCGGAGTGGAACGGCTTCGTATCTGGAAGCGGGTATATTTTGGGGTATCTCAGCCTTTATCTTACATAACTTCAGCAATAATCTCTTCACAGCGGTGCCAACGGGCTACGGCTTCTGGGTAGCGCTGGGAGTACTGACACAACTAAATTCTATCGGAGGTTAAGACTGTGGATTTGATTGACCTGCGCAGCGATACTGTTACCAAACCTACATCTGAAATGCTTGCAGCCATGGCGGCAGCGGAAGTCGGCGATGATGTTTTTGGCGAAGACCCCACGGTCAAAAAGCTCGAGGAAACGGCCGCCAGGATAATGGGCAAGGAAGCTTGCTTACTGGTAACCAGCGGAACTATGGGCAATTTGGTAGCAGTTCTAACCCACACCAAAAAGGGTGAAGAGGTGCTGCTGGAGTCCGAATCACACATCTACTACTACGAGGTGGGCGGATTATCGGCATTGGCCGGAGCAATGCCCAGGCTGGTACAAGGGCAAAGGGGCAGAATTACCCCCCAAGGGCTGGCTGACGCTGTGAGACCTGGAAATATCCACTTCCCCAGTCCGTCCTTATTGTGCCTGGAGAATACCCACAACCGGGGGGGCGGCACGGTTTCCACCCCGTCAGAAATGCATGAGGTTATCGCTCTGGCCAGACAGCTCGGGCTTCGCATTCACCTGGATGGCGCCAGGATTTTCAACGCTGCGCTGGCAGCCGGTGTTCGGGTCAGTGCGCTGGCCGAAGGGTGCGATTCCGTAATGTTTTGCCTGTCCAAAGGTCTCGGTGCTCCGGTTGGTTCTCTCCTGGCAGGAAGCCGGGAGTTTATCAACTCCGCCCGCAAGTGGCGCAAAATGGTGGGTGGCGGCATGCGCCAGTCCGGGGTTATTGCCGCCGCCGGGCTGGTAGCACTGGAAACCATGACGGAACGGCTGGCAGAGGACCACGCCAATGCCAAGTTCCTGGCGGCGGGACTGGCCAACATCCCCAAGCTTACGCTGGATGCGGACCTGGTCCAGACCAACATTGTGGTGGTTGAGCTGGGGCAGGAACTTGGCGGGGCCGACGATTTTTTAACCCGCCTGAAGGCAGAAGGGGTACTGGCCACGAATTTCGGCCCGCACAGTGTGCGGTTTGTAACCCATAAGGATGTCAACAGGCAGGGCGTAGACTATGCGCTGCAGGTGATTGCCCGGATGGTGCGGTGACGTTATGGACTTGTTTGATTCAGCCCGGGAAAGAATGCTGCAACAGGAAAGCCCTCTGGCCACACGTATGAGGCCTCGCAATTTGGATGAGTTTGTCGGCCAGGAGGAAATTGTCGGTCAGGGCCGGCTGCTGCGCCGCGCTATTGAAGCAGACCAGTTGAGTTCTCTGGTTTTCTTCGGTCCGCCTGGCACAGGGAAGACAACCCTCGCCAAGATAATAGCCAATACTTCCAAGGCCCGCTTTGAACAGCTCAACGCCGTTACAGCAGGGGTAGGCGATTTGAGGCAGGTAGTGAGCCAGGCAAGAGAAAGGCTGGGCCACTACAGCCAAAAAACCATATTATTTGTGGACGAAATCCACCGTTTTAACAAAGGTCAGCAGGATGCACTGCTGCCTGCCGTTGAAGAAGGCAGCATTATTTTGATTGGGGCTACTACCGAAAATCCCTATTTTGAGGTGAACAGCGCCCTGATTTCCCGTTCACGCATCTTCGAGCTTCACCCTCTCAGACAGGACCAGGTGGAAGAACTCCTCCGCCGAGCCCTGGCGGACCGGGAAAGGGGTCTGGGACAATACAATGTCGACATCGAAGCGGAGGCTGTCAGTCATTTGGCCTGGACAGCCCAGGGAGATGCCAGGATAGCTTTAAACGCTTTGGAACTGGCTGTGAAGACCACACCGCCTGGCCCTGATGGCATTAGAGTAATAACCCGCGCCGTTGCCGAGGACTCGAGCCAGCGAAAAGCTGTAGTATACGACAAGTCCGGTGATAAGCATTATGACACGGTTTCAGCTTTCATCAAGAGCCTTAGGGGAAGTGATCCAGATGCCGCCCTCTACTATCTGGCGACCATGCTGAAGGCCGGGGAAGACCCCAAGTTTATTGCCCGGCGGATGATTGTGCACGCCAGCGAGGATGTGGGTCTGGCTGACCCCCAGGCTTTGGTGCAGGCCGTGAGCGCCTTCAAGGCCCTGGAAGTGGTGGGCATGCCGGAAGCCCGCCTGAATCTGGCCCAGGCGGCTATCTACATTGCCACGGCGCCAAAAAGCAACGCGGTCGTAACAGCTATCGATAAGGCGATGGAGGACGCAGGCAGCGGGAAGGTACCGGCCCATCTGCAGAGCGCGAGTTATAAGGGCGCCAGCCAGTTGGGCAGGGGCAAAGGGTACCTGTATCCGCATGATTTTCCCGGCGGTTACGTAGAACAACAGTATCTGCCCGATGAGTTGAAAGACCGCAGGTATTATCAACCGCCGGATAGGGGTCAGGCTAAAGAGGAATAAGTACTGCCTACATCCGGGGATCGCAACCGGATTATTTTTTCCGCTTTGCAGATAATAAGCATGTGACATAAATCACAGCGAATTGCTCGGCTTTGACCGTTGACAAATCCCGAGTATTTTAGTAAGCTATTGTCAAAGAAATAAATGAGCTATCTGGTAGGAATTGGGGGTGGTTTTTTGCGCTTATCCACCAAGGGAAGATATGGAGTCAAAGCTATGTTTGACCTGGCCCTGCATTATGGCGAGGGTCCGGTGTCCCTGAAGAATGTGGCGGAGCGGCAGGGTATATCGGAACACTACCTGGAACAGCTTATATCCGGCTTGCGCAAAGCCGGTTTGGTAAAGAGCGTTCGCGGCGCCCAGGGCGGCTATACCTTGGCGAAAGAACCAAACAAGATTACGGTGGGGGATGTAATACGCGTGCTGGAAGGCCCCATTGCGCCGGTAGACTGTGTGGCGGAGGAAGACCCGGAGTTTTGTCAAAAGGCGGAAAACTGCGTGACAAAGGGAATCTGGGAAAAGGTCCGTGACAGTATTGCGGGGGTTTTGGATGCAATCACCCTGGAAGACATGCTCAAAGATGCTGAAAAATTGCAGCGGGACGCGAACTTTTACATGTATTATATCTAATTCCACTGACTGAAAGTGAGGAACCGACGGTGAGAAGAGTATATTTGGATCACAGCGCAACCACACCGGTAGACCCGGAAGTTGCGGAGTTGATGCTGACCTATTACACGACTAAATTTGGCAACCCTTCCAGCATTCACTCCTTCGGAAGGGAAGCCAAGAAAGCTTTGGAAGACGCCCGGCAGCAGGTCGCGAACTTCATTGGCGCAAAACCGGAGGAAATAACCTTCACCAGCGGCGGGACAGAAGCGGACAACATGGCAATTATCGGAGCTGCCTTGGCCAACAGGAAAAAGGGCAACCATATTATTGCTTCAGCCGTGGAACACCACGCTGTCCTGGACACCTGCACCTACCTGGAGAAACAAGGCTACAAACTTACCGTGCTGCCGGTGGACGAGTACGGCCTGGTCAAGGTTGAAGATGTTTCCGCCGCCCTTACCCCGGAAACCATACTGGTTACAATTATGCATGCGAACAATGAAGTGGGAACTATACAGCCAATAGCCGAAATCGGCAAACTGCTAAAGGGCAAGGGAATCGTTTTCCACACTGATGCGGTCCAGTCCCTGGGCAAAATTCCGGTAAACGTGGATGAATTGGGTGTTGACCTGCTCACTGCCTCCGCCCACAAGATTTACGGTCCCAAAGGGGTAGGCTGTCTCTATATCCGCAAGGGCACCCGGATTCAGGCCCTGGTACACGGGGGAGGCCAGGAGAGGAAACGCCGCTCCGGCACGGAAAACACACCAGGTATCATCGGTTTTGGCAAGGCCTGTGAGTTGGCATCCCAAAGGATGGAAGAGGATAACGCCAGGATTATTGACTTGCGCGACAAAATGATTAAGGGAATTCTGGATAAAATAGACTGTGTGCAGCTGAACGGCCACCCCACCCAGCGGGTGCCGAACAATGTAAATGTCAGTGTTGAGTATATAGAGGGTGAGTCCATGCTCCTCAGCCTGGATATGCAAGGCATCGCCGCTTCCAGCGGGTCAGCCTGTACTTCCGGCTCCCTGGATCCTTCCCATGTGCTCCTGGCCATGGGCATCTGTCACGAGATTGCCCACGGATCTTTGAGGTTCACCTTAGGCCGCGATAACACGGCAGAGGATGTGGATCATGTTTTGAATGTATTGCCCGGAATCGTGGAACGACTGCGGGCCATGTCGCCGCTATATGACAAAGAGAGGGGATGCGAATCATGTACTCTGAAAAGGTAATGGACCATTTTACCAACCCGCGCAACGTGGGTGAGATTGAGGACGCCAACGGGGTAGGGGAAGTTGGCAACGCCCAGTGCGGCGATATCATGCGGATTTACTTAAAGGTTGAAGACGATATCATCAAAGATGTCAAGTTCAAGACCTTCGGCTGCGGCGCGGCTGTGGCCACCAGCAGCATGGTTACGGAAATGGTAAAAGGGAAGACTATTGAGGAAGCACTGCAAATTACCAATCAAGCTGTAGCTGAAGCCCTTGATGGGCTGCCGCCGGTTAAAATGCACTGCTCAAATCT
>JAJYNB010000081.1 GCA_021786555.1 Bacillota bacterium
GGTTTTGAACCGGTGGGAACTGATTTGGATTGGAACGACTACCTGGAACCAGAAATTGACGGACCTGAGGTTCACTGTGTTTATCTCTGCCCGAAGTGCGGTTACCGGGAGGTAGTGCCTGAGGCGGGAAACGCGGCTTGGCAGTGCGCGCTCACAATTACGTGTCCGAAATGCAAAACTAAAATGTATGAAGACGCCGAGTTCTAAGACTCGGTGTTTGAATTGTAAAGCGGGAGGGTTGTATAAGCATGGACCCACAGCCTTTAATGTGGGGAAACAAGCGGTATCATGCCTGGAATTTTCACCTGCGCCAGATTTTTGGGGAAAAAGTGTTTAAAGTGGCTTTGGATGCAGGGTTCACCTGCCCCAACCGGGACAGCGCCACCGGCAGAGGAGGATGTGTCTTTTGCAGCGCCAGGGGCTCGGGTGATTTTGCGGGGTCAAGGGGAACGGATTTACAGGAACAATTCACGGCCGTGCGCAGCCAACTACACCTTAAATGGCCTAATGCCAAGTACATCGGATATTTCCAAGCCTATACCAACACTTACGGTCCGGTGGAGGACCTAAGGGCTGCTTATAATACAGTCTTAGCTCAACATGATGTGGTAGGAATTTCCATTTCTACCCGGCCGGATTGCCTGCCGCCCCCTGTGCTGGACCTTTTGGCTGATCTGAACCGGAGAACTTATCTATGGGTGGAACTCGGCCTGCAGACAGTGCATGAGCATACCCTGAAGCTGATTAACAGGGGGCACACCTTTCAAGACTTTATAGACGGGCTGGATAAGCTGCAGCAGAGAAAAATCCGTACTTGCGCCCACATGATCCTGGGTCTTCCCGGTGAAAGTGAAGCGGATATGCGCGTGAGCGCCCGGACGGTCGCTTCTCTGCCCTTGCAGGGTGTTAAGATCCATCTGTTACACCTCTTGAAAGGCACTCCTATGGTAAACATGTATGAGCAGGGCAAGCTGCATTTTCTCAGCCAGGAAGCCTATACCAGGCAGGTGGTGGATGTATTGGAAGTGCTGCCGCCGGATATGGTTATTCACAGGCTGACCGGTGACGGCCCGCCTGATGAACTGGTAGGCCCTTTATGGAGCAGAAAAAAGTGGGAGGTATTAAACGGGATTGATGCCGCACTGGCACAGAGGAACACATGGCAGGGCAAGCTATGGGACTGCAAAGAGAAACATATGCAGCCGCCTGGATAGGAACACGGAAGCGGGGGACAAAGCCCTCGCTTCCGTGTCTGCCAAATGGGCTTAGCCCACCAAATCCAGGCCCACCTTGTAAATATCACCGGCACCCAGGGTAAGGACCAAGTGGTCTTTTTCCAGCCGTTGAGCCAAATAACCCTTTATGGCCTGAAAGTCGGCCAGAAAACGGGCGTCCACCCCGTTGGCACGGATTTTTTCAGCCAAGGTTGCTGCGTTGACACTGGAACCGCCGTTTTCTCTGGCGGAGGCGAAGATGTCGGCAACTACAACTTCATCGGCATGGTTAAAACATTTGGCAAACTCATCAAGCAGCTTTTCGGTGCGGGTAAAGGTGTGGGGCTGGAATACGGCTACAATTCGACGGGACGGAAAGGCCTGCCTGGCGCCTGCCAAAGTGGCGCTTATTTCCGTAGGGTGATGCGCATAATCGTCCATAATCAAAGCTCCGTTATATTCACCCAGTTTTTCAAAGCGCCGTTTTGTGCCGGAAAACTTTGCCAGGCTGGCCCGGATAACTTCAGCGGAAACCCCCATACTGCGGGTAAGGGCTAAAGCAGCAAGGGCATTAAGCACATTATGGCTGCCGGTTACACCTAGGCGGAAAAAGCCCAGGCTATTCCCTTGGTGGAGTACCTCAAATTTGCTGTCCCCGGCGTCAAAGGAGATATTTTGTGCCTGATAGACATTGTGGTTTTCCAACCCGTAGGTTGTTACCGGGGCTGCAGGCTTGACTTGGGTCCAGTTGGCATCGTCACCCCACACCACAACCGTACCCTGGGCCGGAACCTTGGCGGCCAGTTCCTGAAAGGCGGAGATGACATCGTCCAGGTCCTTAAAATAATCAGGGTGATCCAAATCCATGTTTAATATTACCAGAAATTCGGGCTGGTAGTTGAGAAAGTGGCGGCGGTACTCACAGGATTCGGCCACGAAAAATTCGCCTTTACCTGCATAGGCGTTCCCTCCCAAAACAGGCACGTCGCTGCCTACCACAATTGATGGGTCGTATCCCGCCTCCATCAAGATTAAACTAACCATAGCTGTTGTCGTGGTTTTGCCATGGGTGCCGGTGACGCAGACACCACGGCGTTTGGCCATAAGACGGCCCAGGTACTGGGGATAGGACAGGACTGGAATTCCCAGTTCCATGGCCCTGGAAATCTCCGGGTGGTCCTTGCCGTACGCAGCTGACACTACTACCAAATCTGCGTCTTCAACATTAGAGGCCTCAAAGGGCAGGACATGGATGCCCGCTTTCTCCAGCACGGCGTCAGTAAAAAAACGTTCCGCCACATCGGAACCGGTGATTTGAGCATTTTCCATTTCAGCGCTGATTTGGGCCAGGGCGCTCATGCCGGTGCCTTTGACCCCAACAAAATGAATGCGGATGGTCATCAGTATTTAACTCCTCAGCAAAAAATTCAAGACTATTATAAATTATAACCATTAGACTTGGGCTAGACATCATTTTTTTCGGGGCAGGTCAGGTTTTTTCAGGTGCTTACTATTCTACCATAAAACAGCTTTGTGGTCTTGCCGGCGTCAGCACAGGAACAGAAATTCCAGAGCACAAGGGCACAGCGCGGGTTCTTGAATTCAGGTTGACGGAATTAGGCACAGCGGGTTTATTCCTTAGTAAAAATTATTATTTGTTTTTAAAATTTAGATTGCAGTTGGGGGAGCCAAAACCACCTTTCGGCAATCTTTTTCTACCTTTAGCCAAAAAAGCAATGATGACAGAAACACAGGGTTGCTAAAATAATAAGGTACAAGATTTACGTTATTTATTCTAACTTTTTTAACTTGCAATGCTGGGAAAAATAGTTTTGAAAGGGGGGAATCAGCCCGGAGTTTACAAATGTTCAGATTATTGGAAATATACCAGTGGATTTGCGGGAGGGGAAAAAGATGCAAAACATAGAATTAGTTGCACCTGAAACAGGGGAAATGAACCTTAAGAGCTACGACGAAACCCGCGCTGCCTTTAAATGGGAAGATGTGGAAAAGGAATTCTCCTGGTACTACACCGGCAAAGTCAATATGGCCTATGAATGTATTGACCGGCACGTGGACACCTGGCGCAAGAATAAGGTCGCCCTTTATTACAGCGACCCAAACCGGGAAGAAAAATACACTTTTTCGGAACTCAAGGTTTTAAGCGATAAATTTGGCAATGTTCTTAGGAGCCTGGGGGTCGGCAAAGGGGACAGAGTATTCGTGTTCATGCCCCGCTCCCCTGAGTTATATATCAGCGTTTTGGGGACAATCAAGGTTGGAGCCATTGTGGGCCCATTGTTTGAGGCTTTTATGGAAGACGCTGTACGGGACCGCTTACAGGATAGTGAGGCGGTAACCGTGATTACAACTCCTACAATGAAAAGCAGAGTACCCCGGGCCGCTCTGCCGGCGTTAAAACATGTTATCCTGGTTGGGGCGGGGGACGGACCGTTGGAGGAAGGGGAGATCAGCTTCGAGCAGGAGATGGCCGGAGCATCCAAACAGCTTGAGCTTGAATGGGTTGAGCGTGAGGATGGGATGATTCTTCATTACACTTCCGGTTCCACCGGTAAGCCCAAGGGTGTCCTGCATGTGCACAATGCCATGATTCAACACTACCAGACCGCTAAGTGGATTTTGGATCTGCGGGATGAAGATGTCTACTGGTGCACCGCAGACCCAGGCTGGGTGACGGGCACATCCTATGGAATTTTCGGTCCTTGGTTGAATGGGGTTTCCAACGTAATCAGGGGCGGAAGATTTACCGCTGCCGACTGGTATGGTGTGATTGAAAAATACGGGGTCACAGTGTGGTACAGTGCCCCAACCGCTTTTCGCATGCTCATGGGGGCAGGTGACGACGTAGTTAAGCAGTACGACATTACCAGCCTGCGTCACGTGCTCAGCGTAGGTGAACCACTTAACCCGGAGGTAGTGCGCTGGGGAATTAAAGTATTTAACAAGCGGATTCATGACAACTGGTGGATGACGGAAACGGGCGGCCAGCTCATTTCTAACTACCGCTGTATGGCCATTAAGCCTGGTTCCATGGGGAAACCCTTCCCCGGTATTACCGCAGCTATTGTAGATGATTACGGGCGCGAACTGCCCCCCCTTCGAATGGGCAACCTGGCGATTAAGTCAGGTTGGCCCTCCATACTGCGCCAGATATGGAAGAATGACGCTAAATTCAGAGAGTACTTCCGCCTGGAGGGCTGGTACGTGTCGGGTGATTCGGCTTACATGGACGAAGATGGCTATTTCTGGTTCCAAGGCCGGGTGGATGATGTAATCAACACGTCTGGAGAGCGGGTCGGACCCTTTGAGGTTGAGAGTAAGCTGGTCGAGCATCCGGCAGTGGCTGAAGCTGGAGTGATTGGCAAACCTGATCCTTTAAGGGGTGAAATTATTAAGGCCTTTATCTCGCTGCGTCAAGGCTATACCTGGTCCGAGGAACTCAAAGAAGACATCGTTAAGTTTGTCAAAATGGGCTTGGCAGCCCATGCAGCTCCACGGGAAATTGAAGTGAAAGATAAGCTGCCCAAGACTCGGAGCGGCAAAATCATGCGCCGTGTTCTGAAGGCATGGGAATTGGGCTTGCCGACGGGAGATTTATCCACCCTGGAGGACTAATACTGACAGGCAGGTGGAAAAACCGGCTGCAGGGTACTGGCTGCCATTAGTCAAACAAAGGAACGCGGTAAGCAAGGCCGCGTTCCTCTGCGTTAAGTCGAATTATGTAAAAATCAGTGGGAGATCAGCACAGAGCATGGCGCATGGTGGGAAACCCGGTCGCTCACACTCCCCAGCAAATAACCCTTGATGGCTCCCAGCCCCCTGCTGCCGATAATAACCAGGTCGTAGCCGCCTTCCTTAGCCCTCTGGCAGATGGTTTCGGCCGGATGGCCCACGAAGAGCTCAGTGCGGATTTTGACAGGCGAACCGGAGTATTTGGCGGCATGCTCATCCAGCAGCGCCTTACCTCTGTTTTCAAGCTCATCCATCACATTCTGGGAAATAGGAATCGGGGTTTCACCGTAAAAAGCGGTATACTGGGGTGGAATTATCACATGAATAAGACAAACCTCCGCGCCCATAAGCTCGGCAACCTCCACTGCGGTTTGTTCTGCCCTGTCGGAATGAGACGAACCGTCAATTGGGACTAACACTTTCTTGTACATGACTGCTCCCTCCTATTGATTGGTTTTTGTGGCTAAAACAACCGCAAATGCCTTGTTCACCCTATATAATTCAATTATACAGCGGCGATCAGGCCTTTGTATATTATTATTACCGGCCGGCACAGAGTGGACGGGGAATTGCTTAGACCAGAGTTTTGGCCAAAAGGCTCAGGCTTTCGGCCAGTGAACTAATCATGCTGATGGAGGAAAAGATTTGCTGTGTAACGGCCGCCTGCTCTTGAGACACCGCAGAAATCTCGCCTATTTGTGCGATTAGCTGGGCGATGGAGTCCTGGGTATTTTTTAACAGGGTAAAGATTTCCCCTGTAGATTTGGAGGTACTGCCTGACAGTTTGCGGATTTCCTCCGCCACCACGTTGAAGCCCCGTCCAGCCTCACCGACCCGTGCGGCCTCAATAGTTGCGTTCAGGCCCAGGATATGGGTACGGGCCGCAACTTCCTTAATCATATACATGATACGGTCTGTCTGCTTGATGTCGGTGCTGATGTAGGATGATTTTTCTGCCAGGTGCTGGGCGACATTAGCCAAGTGTTGGGCGCTGGCAGCAAGGTTTTGAGAACTGGCAGTCAACTCTTGGGCTGCAGCGGAGAGGTTATCGGCCATGTTTTGGGTTTTTTCCTGTTTGTCGATGTTTGTTCCGGTCATGATAGCACCTACAACGTTTCCCTGGGCGTCGATGAGGGGAGCGGAAGTTGCTATATAGGGTACCCCAAAAATTTGAGAGCCTACCCGCCTGGTTATGGGCTGGCCGGCCTGAAGTACTGCATCGGCAATACTGCCTTTGGGAATGGGGTCGCCGGGCTTGATTTTGATATTTAATTGTGGGGCGGGCTGGTAGTAGACATACTTTTCTGTATCTGTTACGCCGACCATGACGGGCAGGGGGTAGGTTAAAGCCATTAGGGGGGCCAAGTCCAAAGCCGACTTGACCAGGGAATGCATTTCGCTCATAAATTCTTCTCTCCCGCAATATTTCAGAATATTCCCTCACTGAGATTAATTATAAACGTTATATATAAATTTCGACAACAATTATATTTTTAAGGGGTAAAAATGAAATTGATTGATAATTCAAAAAATGTTGACAATTGTAACTACCTGGGTTATGTTTACTATAGAGACCGCTGTTTATTATCAGAGAATATTCTGGCTGGATACCTCAATGACAGGGCGAAAAACATGGGAAGGATGAGGAGGCGTTTTTGTGTACTTACCTGATTTCGAGTATTACCAACCTAAGAGCCTGGCTGAAGCCTGCCGGCTGATGACCAAGTTCGGCTCCAGGGCCAGGATTTTGGCTGGGGGCACGGACCTGCTGCACAAAATGAAACATGAGCAGCTTGCGCCGGAAGTGATTGTTTCACTGAAAGGCCTTAAGCGTTTAAAAGAAATTACTTATCAAAAGGGTGTGGGGGTAATAATTGGCGCCCTGGCCACCCAGAATGACATAGCCGGGTCAGCCCTGCTGCAGGAAAAATACCTCTCGGTGTGTGAAGCGGCTCATCACATGGCCAATAATCAGATTAGAAACGTGGGAACCTTGGGCGGCAACATCGTCAATGCAGTGCCTTCGGCTGACTTGCCCCCCATACTCATCGCGCTTGGGGCCAGAATCAGATTGATGGGAAACAAGGGCGAGCGGGTTATGCCGCTGGAAGAGTTTTTTACCGGTGTCCACAGCTCGGTAATCGAGGCTGATGAGATTCTTACAGAAGTAATCATACCCGATCAGCCCAGTACCGGCAGCACATATATTCGTTTTGGCCTGCGGCGCTCAGGAGCCCTGGCAGTAGTGGCCGTGGCAGCGGCCGTCACCATGGAGGGACAGACGTGCCGTGATGTGCGGATTGCCCTGGGGGCGGCTGCGCCGGTACCTATGCGGGCCAGGCAGGCTGAAACAGTACTTAGTAATAGAGTGATAACTGACGATTTGCTTGAGGAAGCCGGGGTTTGTGCCGCCCGGGAATGCAGTCCCCGCTCCAGCATCCGCGGCTCGGAAGAGTACCGCCGCGATTTGGTAAGGGTGCTCACCCGGAGGGCACTGCAAAAGGCCATCAAAGAGGGCCATGTTTGATTGGGATTTGTTTTGGACGTAAAAAATTAATTGCTGTGGAGGTGGGTTGAATGGCCCGGACCCTTACTGATGATCAAGGTATAAAACGCTACCTTGTTAACTTAAAGGTTAACGGAGATACCCATACTGTTATGGTAAAAGGCAATGCCCTATTGGTCAATGTGCTGCGCGAGGAACTGGACTTGACCGGGACTAAAAAAGGGTGTGAATTGGGAGACTGTGGGTCCTGTACTGTGCTCTTAGACGGCAAACCCGTGAATTCCTGTCTGGTGCTGGCTGTGGAAGCTGAGGGGAGCGAAATCACCACGATTGAAGGGGTAGCCCGGAACGAGAACCTGGATAAGCTGCAGGAGTCCTTCGTAAACAATGCGGCGATTCAGTGCGGCTATTGTACCCCCGGCATGGTTCTTTCCGCCAAGGCTTTGTTGACCCGCAACCCGCACCCTTCTGAAACGGAGGTACGGGAGGCTATTTCCGGTAACCTGTGTCGCTGTACAGGCTATGTAAACATTGTGAAGGCTGTCCTGGCGGCGGCCGAACAAGAATAGGGAGGAGGGGGAAAATGAGTCAGGAATATGCGGTTATCGGCAAGAGTGTTCCCCGTAACGACGGCTGGGATAAGGTTACAGGCAAGGCAAAGTACACGGGCGATTTGAAGTTCCCCAACCTGCTGGTGGGGAAAATATTAACCAGCCCCCACGCCCACGCCAGGATTCTCAGCATAGATACTTCCGAAGCTGAGAAGCTTCCTGGTGTGAAGGCGGTAATTACCCATGAGGATGTGCCGTCTGTGAAGTACGGCATCAGTCCGGCTCGCTGGGATGAAAATATTTTTTGTATTGATAAGGTGCGCTTTGTCGGGGACAAAGTGGCTGCAGTAGCAGCGGTAGACGAAGAAACAGTTTACAAGGCCCTGAAATTGATCAAGGTCGAGTATGAGGTGCTGCCGGCCGTGTTTGACCCGTTTGAGGCCATGCGGGAAGACGCGCCTTTGGTACAGGAGGAATATCCCCGTAACATCAATACTGAAATCCACCAGAATTTTGGTGATGTGGACAAGGCCTTTGCGGAAGCCTATTATGTTAGAACGGACAGGTTTAAGGGACAGCGTACTTATCAGAGCCCGATTGAACCCCATTCGGCAATTTCCCATTGGGACAGAGACAAGC
The DNA here is from genome assembly GCA_021786555.1 of Bacillota bacterium. GTDB lineage: Bacteria > Bacillota > Desulfitobacteriia > Desulfitobacteriales > JAJXUE01 > JAJZPO01. The sequence continues at coordinate 8,664 of JAJYNB010000081.1, forward strand.
TGACAATCTATTCCAGCACCCAGTCGCCGCATTATTTTCAATACTATATTGCCCGGGAGTTTGGACTTCCCATGGGTAGTGTGAGGGTGCTCAAAACACACATCGGGGGTGGGTTTGGCGGCAAACTGGAACCGACAGGCTTGGAGTTTGCCGGGGCGGCTCTATCCAAACTTACAGGCAGACCGGTGAGAATGTTCTATGACCGGCACGATATGTTTGCCCACAACCGGGGACGCCATGCCCAGTTCATGGAACTTAAGACCGGGGTGGATAAGGACGGTAAAATTCTGGCAGTGCATGCCAACTTCGTCATGGACGGGGGAGCCTATACAAGCCTCGGCGTGGCCAGCGCCTACTATGCCGGCGCCCTCCTAACCATTCCCTATGAGTTCGATAACTATAAATTTGACATGTTCCGGGTAAATACCAACCTTCCGGCCTGCGGTGCCCAGCGGGGCCACGGCCATCCCCAGCCCCGCTTCGCCTTCGAGAGCCACCTGGATAACATTGCCCAGGAACTGGGAATTGACCCTGTGGAAATCCGCTTACGCAATGCCCGAAAATCCCAGACTACCACCCTTAACGAATTTAAGGTGGAAACTTGCGCCCTCACAGAGGCTCTGGAAAAGGCGCGGGACCTTTCCAACTGGCGGGAAAAGAAAGGCAAACTGACCTCAGGGCGCGGCATTGGGATTGGGGTTGGCAGCTTCGTCTCCGGTGCCGGCTACCCTATTTATCGTACTGACCTTCCCCAAGCGTCAGCGGTAATCAAAGTAAACGAGGACGGGAGCGAGGTCACGCTGTACAGCGGCTCAGTGGACATCGGTCAGGGCAGTGATACGGTGCTGTGCCAGATGGCGGCAGAGGCCATGGGTTATCTCTACGAAAAAATACGTATCGTATCAGCAGATACTGAATTGGCTCCCCATGACTTTGGGGCTTATGCCAGCCGTCAGACTCTGATGTCCGGGGCCGCAGTCAAACAGGCAGGGGAGGAAGTTAAGGCCCAGCTGCTGGAAATCTCCGCCCCTGGCATGGGTGTAACGGCCGAGGAGTTGGACTGTCGGGAAGGAATTATCTTTGTTAAGGCGAATCCTGAAATCAGCAGAACTTTTGGCGAGGTCGCGCGGGAGTTCTTTGTGAAAAAAGGGCCTCTGGTGGGAAGGGGTGTCTACCACGTGCCTAAGCTGGGAGGAAAATTCAAGGGGGCGGCCGTTGGCACCTCTCCTGCTTACAGTTTTGCTGCCCAAATTGCCGAAGTGAACATTGACGAGGAAACAGGCGAGGTTAAAATTGAAGAGGTATGGGATGTGCACGACTGCGGCAAGGTTATTAATCCCGCCCTTCTCCACGCCCAGGTGCACGGCGCTTTCTACATGGGGATGGGGGAGTCGGTGTGGGAACAGGTATTGTTTGACGATAAGGGCAGGATAATCAACGCCAACCTGGCTGAATACCGCCTGCCGACCGCTTTGGACATGCCAAGGTTCCACTCTGACCTGGTGGACACCATTGACCCCAACGGTCCATGGGGTGTTAAGGAAGTCGGTGAAGGGGCCACTACACCGGTCATGGGCTGCATTTCCAACGCCATCACCGATGCCATCGGGGTCCGTATCAACAGCCTGCCCCTCTCCTATGAGAAAGTATGGCGGGCAATTCAGGAAAGGAAGAAAAACAAATCGGGGGAGTAAAATGAATCCAAGAGAGGGCAGCGGCTACAGCGCTCCTATTGTTTACAAAGCCTTTGCTGTGCTGCAGCAGGTGGCGGGTTCACCGTCCCAGCTAGGCATCAGCGACCTGGCCCGGCAGTTAAACATAAATAAGAGTACGGTTTTTGGCATCACCCAGGCTTTGTTGGACCTGGGGATGATGCAGCAGGACGAAGCTAGCAAGAAGTTTCGGCTGGGACCAGCCCTGATTCAGCTGGGCAACCAATCCATGAGTGAAATCAGTCTGAAGTCTGTGGCCTTCCCCTTCATGGAGAAACTTTGCCACCAATTTGAGGAAACCGTGTTTCTCGGCCGGATGGATGAAGAGAACGTGATTATTTTGGCTAAGGCAGACAGTCCGGTAGAACTAAAGATAACTGCACCCGAGGGGGCCAGGATTCCTTTTTTTGCTGGGGCGGCGGCCAAGACCTTTCTGGCTTTCCAGGATGAACAGGCGCAGAAAAAGGTGCTGGCAAAGAGGGAACTGCCCAAATTTACCGAAAACTCCATTACCACCAAAGAAGATTATCTGGCGCAATTGAACCAGGTTTACCGGGAAGGGTTTGCTACAGATTACGAAGAATATATTAAAGGCGTTAACGCAGTAAGTGTTCCCCTTGTCGGCTCCGCCGGAAGGATTATAGGAGCACTGTGGATCGTAGGCTTCAGCAGTTCATTTTCCCAAGCCAAGATGCTCAAGGCTGCAACTGCCGCTAAACAGGCAGCACGGGAAATCTCAGCCGCGTTAGGGGGATAATATTCGCAGGAGAATTATACCAAGCTCAGAAAAGAGGCACACCCATTCTACACCTTTATTTTCTATCGGTCGGAGAGGGTTGTATGGACTTAGCGCAGGCATTGGGAGTGCGGAATCCGGGCGTTTTTGCCGCAGTTGGGGCGGGGGGCAAAACCTCGCTTTTACTCAGCCTCTGTGCCCGGTCTCAGGCAAAAAAGGAGAGGTTCCTGCTAACTGCCACAGCTAAAATGTATTTGCGGCAGGTGACGGAGTTTGAGCCGGTGCTTGCCGATGACTACGAAGAAGGAACCAAAAATGTCAGACGCTGTGTTGAGGAGAAAAATTATGCCGCCTGGTTCTCCGGGCTGCAGGCGGACAAGGTTACAGGCTTGCAGCCCCAGTGGCTGGACCGGCTGTTTGAGAGCGGTCTGGTGCCGTATATTTTTGTTGAGGCTGACGGGGCCAGGGAAAAGCTGCTTAAGGCGCCCGGAGCGGGGGAACCAATTGTGCCCCAGGGGAGTTCTCTCACTCTTGGTGTGTTAAACCTGAAGGCTGTAGGACAGCCCCTGTCCACGGCGACCACCCACCGTTTGGATACGGTACTGCAATTGCTGCATAAGGAGGCGGGAGAGCTCGTCTCACCCCGGGATCTGGCTGTCTTAGCCGGTCACCCTGAGGGGATTTTCAAAGCCTGCAGGGGTGAAAAGGTCCTGGTTATTAGCGGCGGCAGCGGGCAGCAGTTTGATAAGTGGAAAAAGGTGCTGGCGGAATTGAAGCGGTTGGACCGCGTCAAAATCAGCCGTTGTGTGCTGACCGAAGGTTTTGGCAAGGAAATGAGAGCTTTAGCTTCTTCACACCCTCTGTGATTGTCGCAGTCCCGAACGACAAGGCTTTTGATGCTTGGGAGGAGTTACGATTGGTTAGCGCGATAGTCCTGGCGGCAGGCACTTCCAGCAGGATGCACAGGCCCAAACAATTGTTGGAGTATGCCGGCAAGCCAATGCTTCGCCATGTGCTGGAAATCCTGCTGAGCACTAAGGTTGATGAGGTAGTTGTAGTGCTGGGACATGAGGCTGGGCGAATTTCTCCTGTTATTGCAGGGATGCCGGTGCGCGTGGTGCTAAATCAGGCCTACGCTGACGGTATGAGCGGCTCTGTAAGGCTGGGCCTGGCTGCTGCCGCTCGGGCCGGGAATTCGGATACCCCCCGGGGGGTGCTTTTTGCTTTAGCTGACCAGCCCTTGGTAAAACCGCAAACTATAGATTTGCTGATTGACGCTTATTGCCGGCAAGGAGGAATTACTGCCCCTTGCTACAACGGGCAGCGCGGCAACCCGGTGATCTTTAACGAGAGTTTTTTCCCTGAAATAATGGAACTTAGCGGCGATGCCGGGGCCAGGGAGATAATCAGGCGCCACCCTGGGGCAGTGGTATTGGTGGATGTGGAGGACAGGGGAGTGCTGTTGGACATTGACACCTGGACCGAATACTGTGAGCTGACTTGACAACTAGAGAGAAGGAAGGGATCGGCATGTCCGGTGAACTGGTCATTATCAAAGGAGCGGGAGACCTGGCTACCGGTGTAGCCCACCGTCTGGCTCGCAGCCGTTACGGCGTCCTGATGCTGGAAATTCCGGAGCCGACAGTAATCCGCAGAACTGTGTCCTATGCGGAAGCGGTTTACCAGGGGGAATGCATGGTAGAGGGAATTACGGCTCAATTGGCTGAATCGGCTCAGGCGGCTGCAGCAATTATCGGAGCGGGTAAAATCGCCGTGTTGGTTGACCCCGCTTGGGAATCGCTCAAAACTCTGAAACCCAAGGCCTTGGTTGACGCTATCATTGCCAAAAGAAATCTGGGTACTAAGATAAGCGATGCACCGGTAGTAATCGGCCTGGGACCTGGATTTGTTGCCGGGAAAGACGTACATGCGGTAGTGGAAACCGAGAGGGGCCATGACCTGGGGCGGGTGATCTTAAGCGGTGCAGCCCATCCCGATACAGGTATACCAGGTGAAGTAGGCGGGTACGGTGTCGAACGGCTCCTGCGTTCTCCAGCGTCCGGAACTTTTCAGGGTATCGGGCAAATTGGCGATGTGGTTAAGGCCGGAGAAACCGTGGCAATGGTAGACGGAACTCCGGTAACAACAGTAATTGGCGGGGTGCTGCGGGGGCTCCTGTGCAGCGGCCTCAGGGTGAACCCCGGGTTTAAGGTGGGAGATGTGGATCCACGCTGCACCAGGGATAACTGCTTTACTATTTCTGACAAGGCCAGGTCTGTGGCTGGGGGCGTGTTGGAAGCGCTCCTGCACTTGCAGTAAGGGGGTAGGTTTTATGGATGCCAAGTTCAATGCAGCACTGCGGGAGGTTTGCCTGGGAGAGAGCGCCGCGGCTTTGGTAACTATCACCCGGGTGAAAGGCTCTACCCCGCGCAAACCAGGGGCTAAAATGCTAATCCTGCCCGACGGGCAAACCTTTGGTACCATAGGTGGGGGGTGTGGTGAAGCAGAAGTGCGGCAGCAGGCCCTGAATGCGATGGATAATAGCCTGCCCACCACCTACTGGGTCAATCTAACCAACGATGTGGCTGAAGAAGAGGGCATGGTTTGTGGCGGAATTATGGAAGTGTTCATCGATGTGCTTCCGGCGGGAAAAGGCGAGGGTAAACAACTCCTAGCAGCTTATCTCGACTCCCTGGCGGAGGGGGAAGAACCGGTACTGGTTACACTCACCGGCACTTCAGGCACTCCGCTGCCTGAGGAACTGCCCAAGGGCAGCAGATGGTTTATCCGTTTGGCGGAGGATAAGGTGATCGGTTCAGCGGGCTTGCAGGAATTGATTCGCCAAGGAGCTGTGCGGGCCCGGGAACAAGGAAAAACTTTTGTGCTGCAAACAGGCGAGACCTTAGGCGGAACCTGGACGGCGGAGTTGTTGTTTGAACCGGCCCCCTCCCCGGTTGAACTCCTGATTCTTGGGGGAGGACACATTGCTCTGCCACTGGCGACCATGGGTAAAATACTGGGGTATAATGTGACGGTCATAGATGACCGGCCCAGTTTCGCTAATAAGGCGCGCTTTCCGAGTGTAGACCGTGTAATTTGCGGAGATTTTGCCAAATCGGTGCAAGAACTTAATCCTCCCCCGGGGACCTTTGTGGTGATTGTGACCAGGGGCCACCGCCATGACAAGGTTTGCCTGCAGGAAGTGGTTGCCCGGCCTTTTGGCTACGTTGGCATGATTGGCAGCCGCCGCCGGGTTAAAGCATTGCTGGAGGAACTGGAGGCCGAAGGTTTCCCAAGTGAGGTACTAAAGCAGATTAACGCACCTATAGGCCTGGACATCGGCGCCGAAACCCCGGAAGAAATAGCGGTAAGTATTTTGGCGGAACTGGTGAATGTGCACCGGAGCGGCAAAGCCGAATCGCTCAAACTCTACACCCAACCAAATTAATTTTGAGATTTGGAGGTCACCCGAAAACCTGGCTATAGGCGTAAGGGTGGCCTTTCCATATTACGAAACATTTTGAATATACTGTATTTCTGTCGAAAAGGTGGTGATTTAGGGACGGTCCTTATGTTAAAATATCTGTAACGCAGGAGTCAGGAGTCAGGAGTCAGGAGTCAGAATAAGAGACCCAGCGAAAACATTTGTAAGACCCACTGCAAGAGGTGAGAAAATTGCTGGTGCCGCGTAGCGGCATGGGAGTCTGAATTCTGAATACCTGAATAGTAACACGAGGTGAAAAAATGAGGAAAGTAAATATTACGGAAACTGTTTTAAGAGATGCCAACCAGTCTTTGATCGCCACCAGGTTGACCTATGAACAATTTGCTCCGATATTGGAAGAACTGGATCAGGCTGGGTACTATTCTTTAGAGGTATGGGGCGGAGCCACCTTCGATTCCTGCCTGAGATACTTGAATGAAGATCCCTGGGAAAGGCTGAAAAAGATTAAAGATAAAGCTGCAAAGACCCCCTTGCAGATGCTGCTGAGGGGGCAAAACCTCTTGGGATATAAGCATTACCCGGACGATGTGGTACGCGAATTTATCAAGATGGCTGTCTCCTACGGCATGGATATCATCAGAATTTTTGACGCCCTCAATGACCTGAGAAATATCGAAGTCGCCATGGATGAGACCATTAAGCAAGGGGCGCACGCTCAAGGGGCCCTGGTATATACGGTCAGTCCAATCCATGATGTCAAGAATTTCGAGACTCTCGCCAAACAATTGGAGGAGATGGGGGCACATTCTATCTGTATTAAGGATATGGGCGGTCTGATTATGCCCCAGGTAGCCTATGACTTGGTTAAAAACGTCAAAAACGCGGTCAAGGTGCCGGTTTACCTGCACACCCACTGTACTAACGGCTTGGCGGAAATGTCCTGCCTCAAGGCTGTTGAGGCGGGGGCTGACGGGATAGACTGTGCAATTTCTTCCTTCTCCAGCGGTTCTTCCCAACCTCCCACTGAAACCATGCACTTTGCCCTGGAAAACGCCGGGTACACTACTGGGCTAGCCCACACCACACTTCAGAATATCAACGACTTTTTTAAACCGGTGAGGGAAGAGTTCATCGCCTCCGGCGTCATGGATCCGAAGGTTCTCACCCCCCAACCGGAAGCCCTTTCTTACCAGATTCCCGGCGGGATGCTTTCCAACATGATATCCCAGCTGAAAGCCCAGAATGCCATAGATAAACTGGATGCGGTCCTGAACGAAGTACCCCGGGTCAGGGAAGACCTTGGTTATCCCCCCTTGGTGACTCCCATGAGCCAGATGGTGGGTACCCAGGCTACGGCCAACGTCCTCACCGGGGAAAGGTACAAAGTTGTGCTGAAAGAGATTATCGCTTACTTCCGGGGTGAATATGGCAAAATCCCCGGCAAGTTTAACGAAGAGGTGGCCAAAAAAGCCTTGAGGAGCAAACAGCCTCTGACAACGAGGTATGCCGATACCTTGGAACCGGCTTTTGAGAAAACCAAGGAGGCCCTTAAGGACCTTACCACCAGGGATGAAGATGTACTGTCTTACCTGTCCTTCCCACAGGTGGCGGAAGCCTTTATTAAAAACAGAAATAAAGAGGCAGCAGAGGGCTAAAACCAAACACCAAAGGATTTCAGGACGGGCACGCCCGTCCTGAAATCCTTATCAGGGTGTGGCGGCAAGGGAAGAGTGGAGGATTTCCTGCAGCGTGCGGTATATGTCCTGCCAGGTCCGGCAGCGCAAGCCGTTCCAGGGCCAGAGGCGGTTATGGGGCGCGGTGAAGAGGATTGTCTTCACGCCGCCCTGCTCTAACTGGATGGCGTTGTGGACATTGTCTTCAATCATCAGGGAAACACCTAGTTTCCGGCATGTATCCAGCTTGTGGTGGGAATTTAACAGGTGCAAGCCGCTATAGGGAACTCCGTTGTCCTTGAGCCACCGCTCTGTAATCTGCTTGTAGCCGGGGTGACGGGCGGTGATAATGTGCACCTGATATCCATCCCTCATAAGAAACTCAACATACTCCCTCGCTTGGGGGATTAGGGGGCAGCGGGAGATGATCTCTTCCTCTTTGGTTCCCATCAAGCTGAAAAAGTCTGCTTCACTTATCCCATAGATGCCGCAAAGGTCATACTGGTTGATGTCTTCACACCGCAGCTTCTTGCCGCAGTAGGTATTTAACGTATCGGTCAGTAACGGCAGGTTATCGGCAACAGTGCCGTCCAAATCAACACCAATTTTCAAATGCATTACTCCCACCCCTTTTTGACTGGCTGCTCTATGGGATAATTATAGTATATGGAGGGGAGATATGGCATGACAGAGTTAAATAAACATGTCAGGCTGTTTGATTTGATTGCCCCTGTCTATAACCTGTTCTTCCAGGCCCAGGTAAAAAGTTGCTTTAATTTCATCTACCAGGGATACAGGGAAGTGAGCGGTATCTTCCCCCGGGTCGACGTCATAGATGTGGCGCCCCAAAGGGCATTATATCTATGTACACCCTGATTTACCCGGCAGTGGGTTTTCGGCCCGCCGGCCGAATCAGGAAGTTATGAGGCGGTGGTAGAGATTTTCATCCTGCTGGTTCTGCTGATTACCCTTTTGCAGCTTGTTTTCCTGGGAACGGTAATTTTCCTGGAAAACCGGGATCCAGCCAAGACAGTAGTCTGGCTGCTGATTTTAGGAGCGCTTCCTGTGCTGGGGGCTCTGCTCTATCTGGTGTTTGGCCGCACTTTCCGCCGTCACAAGCTTATGAGCCGCAACGACAATATCGAAAGCAGACTGGAACGGATAGTAAATAATCAGCAGAGCAGGCTGGCCGGCAATGATGTGGCGATTGGGGACAAGGGACCCCAAAAAAAGAAACTTATCCGGCTGCTGCTGAAAGACGCTCTGGCGCCCCTGACAGTCAATAACCGGCTGGAGGTACTGACCAATGGCGAAGATACCTTTAAGGCCCTGTTTGACGCCCTGGAGGGGGCTAAGGACTATATCCACCTGGAATATTACATTTTTAAGGATGACGAGGTGGGCCGGGACGTCCTGAAGATCTTATCCCGCAAGGCCTCGAAGGGAATCGAAGTGCGGGTGCTCGTGGACGGGTGGGGGAGCCGCAAAATTGCCTCCGGGCTATCCGAGCTGCATCAGGCCGGGGCAGAAGCTGAATGGTTCCTACCGGTGCGATTTCCCTTCCTGTCCAGCAAGCTTAACCTGCGTAACCACCGCAAAGTTGTGATAGTGGATGGCAGGATGGGCTTTATTGGAGGCCTGAACATCGGTGACGAGTATTTGTCCCGGAACAAAAAGTTTGGTTTTTGGCGGGATACTTTTGTCCGCCTGGAAGGGGAGTCGGTTCACTTCCTGCAGACAGTTTTTCTTAATGACTGGTATTTTGCCACCGGCCGCAGTGTAGACGGGCGCAAGTATTATCCGCACCTGGACAGGGTAGGGGAGCAGCTGAGCCAGATTGCTGCCAGTGGTCCTGATTCGGATTGGGAACCGATTTTGCAGGTGTTCTTTACGGCTATGACCGGTGCGGAAAAAAAGATTTACATAGAAACCCCGTACTTCATTCCTGACGAGAGCGCGCTGATGGCTTTGAAAACAGCTGCTCTGAGTGGGTTGGATGTGAAGATCATCTTTCAAGGGGTTCCGGACCACAAGCTTACCTACTGGGCTTCCCACTCCTATTTTGAAGAACTGCTGGAGGCCGGCGTGAGAATATACAGCTATCGCAAGGGTATTCTTCACGCCAAGATTCTGATTATTGATGGTGAAATTGGCAGTGTGGGGTCGGCTAACTTTGATATGCGCAGTTTCAGGCTCAATTTCGAAATCAGCGCCTTCGTCTACAACCGGGAATTCGCAGCGCGGTTGGAACAAGACTTTGTGCATGATTTGGCAGACAGTGAAGAAATAAGGGTGGTTGAGTTCCGCCAGCGTCCTATCTCCTACCGGATAAAGGAATCGGGTGCCAGGCTGTTATCCCCGCTGTTGTAAACGTTATATCCCAGTAGAGCGCTCAAGCGGTCGATGGCCTGATGACTGGTCAAGGTTTTTTCTGCTCGCTTAACCCGCTCTCTGACCGCCTGGGGGTTGCTGTCTTTGATGACGGGGCTTCTGCCAAGTCCCCACAATGGGCGGGGAAAATAGAGAAAGGCCAACAAAACACCCAAGTCACCCCGCGTCAGCGGGTTTTCTTCTGAATAGGCTGCCAGCAGCTGCAGGGCCAGGGTTAGATCCCAGTTGTGCCATAGCATTACTCTTTCCAGGAGTTGAGCCAAATCCAGCATAGGCACATCAGGCCGGGCGCACTCGAAGTCGATAAGAAAGCCTCTGTTTCCCGTACTGATGAGAAAATTACGGCTGCTCAGGTCATGGTGGCAGACCACAGCCGGTTGGCGCAGACTGCGGGAAACTTCCGTCTCCTGCAGCAGGCTCAGGCTTTTGGTGCCGGCCCTGATTATCTCCGGCACGACCTCCCGCAGGCCGGCGAGCCGGGAAGTGTGAGAGCAGTCCAGGGCCGCAAGCTTCTGCAGGCCGGTAGACCAGCGTTCCTGCCAATCTCTGCCCGCTGGGTAAAAACCCTTGGTAAGTCTATGCAACCTGCCCAAAACCACAGCATAGAGTATCAGGTCGCTATGGTTCTGGAAGTTGCTTTCGCGACCTGGTATCCAGTGCAGCAAATAATAAATACCGCTTTCCCGGGGAAGAAAATATTCCCCCTTTAAGTTGGGAACTATGGAGGGAAAAGAGGTAAAGCCCCTTGCCCGCATAAATTCCATGATGGAAAGAAGATGCAGCAGCTTTTCCAGGGGCAATTGGACATGCTTAAGGGCATATTCCTTTGTACCCGCGCCGATCCGCAGTACGGATTGGCGTCTGGCGGTGATTATGGGAGAGGGCAGTCCATATTCCATTTCCAGGTTCAGGTCCACCGGAGGCAGGGCAGCGTTGTTTGCGACATTCATCCAAATCGCCTCGAATACCATCATTTTACATTTTATAGTATTCACCTGCTTGGACCGGGGTGAAGGGTGCCGGCGGACCTACAGACCCTTGAAACAGCAAAACCGCCCCGGGGCGGTGTTAACAAAATCTCTGTCATAGTATAATGGGGGTAACGAAGCAATACGGGGGCGCAGTCTAATGCCTAGACCCAGAAAATGGAGGACCGTAGAGTTTGTCCAGGGCGGCCTGCACCTGGTGCCTGTCGGGAGGCCCGCTTGCGAGGGGGAGGAAGAAATCCTGAAGGTGGAAGAGCTTGAGGCTGTACGGCTTAAAGACCTCCTGAACTTGAGCCAGGACGAGTGTGCGGGGAAAATGCAGGTGTCCCGCCAGACTTTCCAACGTATCCTTGGTGACGCCAGGAGTAAGGTTGCGCGGGCTTTGGTGGAGGGTAAAGCTCTGAAGGTGGAGGGAGGAAATTTTACCCGCAGCATCTGTCGGCTGACCTGTTGTCAGTGCTCCCAGCAGTGGGAAGAAAGCTATGAAAACCAGGGGCAGGAGTCCACGTGCCCTCGTTGCGGCTCGGAAGAGATTCAGTGCTGCAACCCCAAAAAGGAATTCTGCCTCAAAGGATGCTGCAAGGAACGGGGTAAAGGCTGACAGGCCGGGAAATCAGTTTTTACCGCCTGCTCTGCTCATTAGGCAGGACAAGGAGCCCAGCACCAAAATAGAGGCAGCGTAGAGGGCAAACAGCCCAATGGGGCCGAAAAGAAGGAGTAAGAGGGCCTGGGGATGGACGGCGGCAAGAGTGGCGTGATCAAAGGACCTCATACCCACCCAGTAATAGGCAATCCCTGTGGCGGCAGCGGCCAGGATGCGGGGTAGTCCGTCTCTGGTTTGTGAAAATGTACGCAAGATTTTTAAGACAAAAATGCTGACCAACAGTGCGTTGATTAGAAACATCGCTGCAAAAAACTCCATTAACATTACACCCCTTAAATTTACAATAATGGTAATTAACCCTATATCTTAATCATAAATCACGCCATTTGACTTGACAAGATGCCGGAAGCAAAAAAGACAGCCGGCCTTACAGTCTACGGGTTTACAACCAGAGTTTCCTGAGTTAAAATGTTACTTAAACGGGCATATGCCCATAAAGGCGTTGGAGGCTAATACTTATTCTAGGAGGAATACGCGATGAAGATTGCCATCCCGGACAATTACGGAGAAGTGAACCCGCATTTTGGTCAGAGCCAGAGTTTTGCCATCATTGAAATTAATGCCAGCAGCCAGATTGTAAACATGGAGTCAATTTCAGCTGCAGCCCTGCAGCATAATCACGCCGGACTGGCAGGCCTCTTGAAGGACCGTGGAGTAGAGGTTTTAATCGCCGGCGGCATCGGTCCGGGCGCGATTCAAGGACTGGAGCTGCAGGGGATTCAGGTGTTGTTTGGAGCAGCCGGATCTGTCAAAGATGTGGCTGAGAGCTTTGCCAAGGGTGAATTTGTCTCTACCGGGTCGGTTTGCAACCACCACCACCACGCTGGCCACCACCATCATTAAGGCGGCAGAATGGGGCTGACCCAGAAATCCAACGATACTGATCTGGTGGGTTCAGAGCCCAAAAATAAGCCCCGCATCACTGCTAAAAGTGGTGCGGGGCTTATGAATCAATGCAAGGTTTTTTTACGGAACGCGGGACCAGCTTTTTTCTGGCTTGTTGTTGTTGGGTCACCCTTAGGGCTTAAGTGGAAGCAGCCTTACTTGTCCCCAGGCGGCCAGGCGGTCTCCTTTGATAATCAGAGCCCCGCTGACTCCCGGGATGTGCGAGGCGAGTTCGAGGGCCTTCTCCAGGTCGTCTGCGCTTTGCACCATGTTTCCCGCAGCGGTGGCCGCTGCGTCAGCAAGGGCAGTCGAGGGGGACAGGATCACAACTGCATCGGCCTTGCCGAAACTTAGGGAGGGGCCAACGGTCCCTGAGGACGTGCAGACACCCAGCGGGGTCTGCACAGGTTTAATTTCAATAGCCAGACGGTTGGAGAGCGGGGATTGGCCTGCAAACACACCGATATGGCGGATTCTGGCTGAACGCAGGAAAATATCACCGCCGTTTTCCACGATAACGTCCCGGCTGCGCCGGGAGACTGCCCGGCCTACCCATTCAGATACCGCACCGGCAACCGCGGCCATAGGCCCGACCCCAGCCAGGCGTCCGGCCCGGGCCATTTCTTGAACGAGCGGGGGGGCACCGGGTAGAACATCATAGGGTTCCAGGGCCTTGACAAAGCCGGGGTCCCGCTGAATGTATGCTTCAAGGGGCATACGGCACTCCCGGACCAGGCTTTCGACCCAAGCAATAAAGTCGGGAGTATAACGCTCCCGGCGCACGCCGATATCCAGGTCGGTTTCTTTTACGGCCACCTGGAAGTGCACCAAGTCGTCCTGACGGTGCAGCTGCCGGTAATCCCGTTCCAAATAGTCCAACTACAGCCGGACCTCCATAGCCCGCATAGGGCAGACTTTGAGACAAAGCTGGCATACAATGCAATGGTCCCCATCAAAATGCACTTCCATGGAGGGGCGCTCCAGGAACAGGGCTCCGGTAGGGCATATGGCGGTACAGGCGCCGCACATGACGCATTTTTCCTCGTTACGGATGATTTCCTCCGTGAGGTCCTGTACCGCGACTCCCTGGCTGCGCAGATAAACAAGCCCCTGGTCCCATTGCTCTCCGGTTATTTCCAGGACCATGGTGCCCTCTTTCCGGGGGTTAACATTGGCTTTGACAATATTCACCACCAGGTTGAAGTCTTTAACCAGGCGGTAAATTACCGGTTTATCAGAAATATCCGCCCCGAAGCGCAGCACGATTCTTTTAGGCGACACGGCAATATTCCTCCCTTTCAATAACCCAGGCCTAGACCGGCCCTGGGTTAAACCCTCTATTATTAAGAATATATTTTGACCTGATGCAGTGGAATCATCCTTTTAAGAAATTTGCAGTGCGGCCGTCGGCAGGAGCAGGCAATAACTGTACCGGCTCGGTCAACAGGAAGCTTCCCTGTTGTATCCACTCCTTGAGGGTTGAGGCGATTTCCCTGGCCCGCGGTACACTGGAAAGGGGGGCTGTCGGTACCGCTTTGCCGCTAATGCTGATTTTACCTGATTTCAACTCTGCATAGCTGACGTAACCCAGATTGCCTGGGGTACGGGAGGGGTAGGCCTCGCCGTAATCGACCACCGGAGCGTAGAGTTCGTGGTCCGTCGCCGCGGCATAGCGGGCGATTTCCTCGTTTAAGATCGGGATTGGTACACCAATGCCTACACTGAGGGTCGCCCCGTACCCGACATAGCTGGTGCCAACCAACCAGCGGGGATTCATCTGCTTCAAGTCCCCGATAACTGCCAGGGTTCCGCCGGCTGGACCTAAGTCCTTGCCGTCTCCGCTCTGGATGGACGGAAAGTGCTGGGTCCCATGCCAGGCCACAAAGCCCATCCCGCCGCCAAGAAAGATTTTGGTGCCGATGCCGATGGTTTTGAAGTGAGGATCCTTAAGCAGGGGGCTGAGCTGGCCGGAGGTAGAATAGTGGGCGTTGCCAAGCTGCGGATTCAGCATGCCCATATATGTGTAGATGGTCCTGGAAGTCAGGTTCACTGCGCAGTTGTAGTTTTGGTAGGCGTTACGAGGATTGAAGAGGGTGGCTTCGTTAATATCATCCAAGGTAATGGTGGTATCCAGTTCACGCCTCGGGTAACAGTCTGTGCCATAGGAAACAGCCTTCAGCCTCACGGGCTTACGGGCTACCAGGTCCTGAATAACATGTCCTCCGCCATAGCGGAATTCTCCAGGATAGTTATTGTTCAGCGGGTCATCTTCGGGCAGTTCGGTTGCCCCGATATAGGCATCGACTGCCGCTACTCCTGCATAGGCAGAAACGCCGTTAAGCCAGACCTTCTGCATTCTCATGCGGGGTTTGGCATGACCAAAGTTCAAAAAAGCCCCGGAAGAACACATGGGCGCAAAGGTGCCCGTGGTGACGACGTCTACTTCCCGGGCAGCTTGGCTGAGGCCTTTTTCCTCAACCAGCGATATCAGTTCTTCCGCCGTCAAGACTACGGCTTTGCCGGCTTTGATCCTGGCGTTGATTTCTGAATAGGTTTTTTCCATATAAGTTTCCCCCCTCCGCAAGAGATGCTCCTGTCCGAAAAGCAAAGGCCTCTTCCCAGATAGAAGAGGCCACAGGCTGCTGAGGCTCCTCTTATCTGTCAGAAGATATCATCT
Organism: Bacillota bacterium; assembly: GCA_021786555.1. GTDB lineage: Bacteria > Bacillota > Desulfitobacteriia > Desulfitobacteriales > JAJXUE01 > JAJZPO01. The sequence goes on from JAJYNB010000081.1 coordinate 23,833, forward strand.
TCTGCAGGAATTAGCACCGTGCCGGGGTGACCAGCCATATAGGCAGGGCCTTTCCAAGCGGGTTGCCGGGTTTCATCGGGCCAGTCCCTCCACCACTCCGGATAAGAGCATTCTTTATTTAAGCTTATGGAAATCAGTCTACCAGTAGTTGGATAAGGTGTCAATCCTCAGCTGCTCTACGGCCTGCTGTTTACCGGAAAACCTTTGCTTAAGGGTAGGGACATGGTGTAACATTGGTTCAGGAGTCAGGAGTCAGGAGTCAGGAGTCAGGAGTCAGGAGTCAGGAGTCAGGAGTCAGGAGTCAGGAGTCAGGAGTCAGGAGTCAGGAGGCAGGAGTCAGGAGTCAGGAGTCAGGAGTCAGGAGTCAGGAGTCAGGAGTCAGGAGTCAGGAGTCAGGAGTCAGGAGTCAGGAGTCAGGAATCAGGAATCAGACAGTGGTGCCGCATTGCGGCACCACTGATGAACGAAAATATCTGACTTGATTTTCAAGCGTAGACTGAGAGAACGGATTATCATCTCAAGGTATTCTGAATTCTGACTCCTGAATTCTGAATACCTTACTATCAGATGTGATCGAGGGAGGACAAGTATGGCAGGCGGCAGGCGGGTAGTGTACTTTGATTGTTTTGCGGGGGCGAGCGGGGATATGATTCTAGGATCGCTCCTGGACTTGGGGCTAGACTTGACTGCGCTCAGGGGCGAGCTGGACAAACTGGCTTTGCACGAATATCAGCTTGAAGCGGTGAAAACATCCAAAGCGGGGTTCAGCGCTACGAAATTTGCTGTGCTGGACTTGAAAGGGCGTCCCTATGATTCGGGGGTAAATGACCACGGTCACCCAGGCACACACGGTCATGGGCGGTACCTGGATGATATCCTGAATATTATAGGCAGCAGCCAGCTGTCTCCTGTTATCAAGGAACAGAGCGGAAGGATTTTTCACCGGCTCGCTGAGGCCGAGGGGAAAATTCACGGCACCGAGCCCGCCAAGGTTCATTTTCATGAAGTGGGAGCGGTTGATGCCATCGTGGACATTGTAGGGGCTGTAACAGCCCTGCACTTACTGCAAGTGGACAAAGTAGTAGTTTCGCCCCTGCCTCTGGGCAGGGGGTTTGTCAGGTGCCAGCACGGCAGGATTCCGGTACCCGCGCCGGCCGTAATGGAATTGCTGCAAGATATGCAGGCCTACGGATCGGAACACGACGGGGAAACTGTCACCCCTACCGGTGCAGCCATCCTTTCCACTCTGGCAGAAGGGTCCGGCCCCATGCCGCCTCTTAAAGTAATCGCCACCGGTTACGGGGCGGGAAGTCGTGATTTCGGGGTTCCCAACCTGCTTAGGGCTGTACTGGGCCAGGAACGGGGGGGGACGCTGCAGGGTCTTGCCTGCCCGGTTGACAGCGTATCGGAAATTGAAGCAAACGTGGACGATATGAATCCAGAGTTCTTTGACTATATTTTCAACAGTCTGTTTAAACACGGTGCTCTGGACGTCTTTTTGGTGCCTATTCAGATGAAAAAGAACAGGCCGGCCGTCACCTTGCGGGTCCTGTGCCGGGAAGAAGACCTGACGCGGCTGGTCCGCCTTTTATTCCTGGAAACCTCAACTATTGGGGTCCGGGTTAACCAAACCCAGAGATTTTGTCTGGAACGGAAAATTGTATCGGTACAAACCGAATATGGTGAAATCAGGCTAAAACAAGCGCTGTTGGAGGGGGAGGAAGTAAACCTGGCACCGGAGTACGAAGACTGCAAACAGAAAGCTGAACTAAATGGAGTTTCGTTGAAGCTTGTCTATAATGCTGCCCTCAGGCAAGCAGGGGCGATCAAGCAGAGCGGCGAACGCAATTAGGCGGTACTTTTGACAGAATTTTCAATCATTTGTGCTATGTTTCACAATGTTTTATAATATGAATAGAACAACAGGTTAAAAACTAAGGGAGGTAGGGGTATGGCTATTCTGTCGGAAATCGTTGCCTGTAAACTTGGCTATGACGCGGCAACGAGACTGATTAGAAAAGGCAAGGTTAAAGTGAATGGCATCCCATGTGTAGCCGATATGCCTCTAAAATATTATGATGTAGTGGAATTTGCCGGTAAGAGGCTGTGTTTCGTCAGGTACAACTGTTTGATAGAAGAAGACCATTAGGCAAAACTGTATTTTACCGGGCAACCCCCCGACCGCAAGGCCGGGGGGTTTGTGCAAAAAAGGGGAACTTTTACCGCCGAAGGAGAAGTTCAAAGTACAGGTTGAGTTGGAAAATCCCGCATCACTGCTCCTACGGTCCGAAGTGACGGCGGTGATAATTCCGGAGCTTGGTTGTTTAGTATAGTTTATGCGGCTTGTCCGGCGAATGACACACAGCAACAAGATGGGAAAAAGGCGAAGCTCCCGCCGTCCGTTCC
>JAJYNB010000136.1 GCA_021786555.1 Bacillota bacterium
CAGGATCAAACTCTCCAATAATATTGAAAAAGTTTGTTTGCTCAAGTAAAAATTTCATCGGAATTTAAGGTCATTTAAACGCTTGCTGCTGTTCAGTTTTCAAAGAGCTTTCTCGTTTGTCGCCCATCAGCGACGTTTTATAATTTATCACATTTTCGCGTCTGAGTCAACTGGAATCTTTAGGTTTTTATCGTCTGAAACTTATTATTGCAGTAGATTACAAACGAGCTAAACCAAACAGGAAAACGAGGCTGCAAAATCTGTTTGAAAGTGACTGAGTTAGGTTAACATAAACATGTACCTGCATTCAAGAGGTATTTTAAGACAAAAGTTATTTACCTGGATTTAATTTAATGTAGGTTTGTGGAACTTCGCCGACAATAATTGTTTCCGTAAGGGGAACCCTTGTTTCTACCACAGCCTCAGAACTTGCTAAAGGTATGACCACCCTAACTCTTGCTTTAATGTCCAATAACAACCGGTGTTTAGTTTGATTTATGCCAGCCTCTACAAAATCATCCAAGACCTTCACCTGAACCGTGCCTACAGGCACAATCGTAATCCGGATCAATGGCCCGAAACTGGCCAGAATCTTACTGCCGAAAGCCTGACCTAAAGGTATATTGAAGCGCTCATTACCCAGTTCACGCAGCCTTCTTTGCACTTCCAGGGTCGTATCGGCGGCAATCTTATTCAATTTCACCGTATTAGCCTGCATCAAAACTACCCTTCCGTTGCTGTCCTGCACGGTATAGATTAGTTCCCGGTAATCCACGTTGTCCGCGACTTTTGTGGCTACAGCCTGGTTAATGGTCTCGGTGGCAGCCTGAACCGCTCTGGCATTGGCAACAGTTAGAATGGTCTCCTGCAAGTTTTTTTCGACAAAGATAAATACACCTATTATTAGGAAAACAATAAGCAGAAATTTAATAAGCTTAGGAGATATGTAAAAATAAATCGGGCGCCGGCGCACTCTATCCACCCCCATTCTCTATTGTATGAGGGTAATCGGACAAAGGTGCCAGCGCCTGTACATTTATTTTCACTTTCTATTTGAATCGTATACGGGCAAATTTTCGCTTGCCGGCGCGGACTACCAGACCATCGCTCAAAGCAACTGTTTCATCAACCCCGCCAATTTTGAGTTCCCCTGCTTTAACCGCACCCTGCTCCACCAACCGCCGGGCCTCATTTTTACTGGCAGCAAGTTTGGCATCGAGCAGCAGATCCAGCACGTTAACGGAACCGATGCGGTTCATCACCACTTCCGGGATTTCATCGGGCTCCTCTTTTTTCTGAAACATGCGGATAAACTCGGCCTGAGCCCCCTCAGCCTCCGCCCTGCTGTGATAAATTTCTACAATCTCGCGGCCCAGGCGCATTTTTATATCCCTAGGGTGAAGGGCACCGTCAGCAAGCCCCTTTTCAATCCCCTTGATTTCTTCCAGGGAAACTTTCGTTACCAGTTCATAATACCGAATCATCAGTTCGTCGGCAATGGACATTGTCTTGCCAAACATTTCTCTCGGGGATTCATAAACCCCGATGTAATTCCCCAGGCTTTTGCTCATTTTATGCACTCCATCCAAACCTTCCAGAATGGGGGTCATCAGAGCAATCTGCGGTTCCTGGCCGTATTCTTTTTGCAAAGTCCGTCCCATCAACAAATTGAATTTCTGATCCGTTCCTCCCAGTTCCACATCAGCCTCAAGGGCCACGGAATCATAGCCCTGCATCAGGGGGTAGAAGAACTCGTGCACGCTGATAGGCAGCCCGTCCTTATACCGTTTGGAAAAGTCGTCCCTTTCCAGCATCCTGGCCACGGTGGTTTGGGCCGCGAGCCTGATTAAGTCCGCAAACTGCAAAGGCGCCAACCAGTGAGAGTTGAAAGTTATCCTCGTCTTTTCAGACTGCAAAATCTTAAAAATCTGTTCTTTATAGGTTTCAGCGTTGGCCAGAACCTGTTCTTCTGTCAGCTGCTTACGCGTTTCCGACTTCCCTGTCGGGTCACCGATCCGACCGGTAAAATCGCCGATCACGATAATCGCCTGGTGGCCCAGGTCTTGAAACTGCCTCATTTTCTGCAGCGGCACTGTGTGCCCTAAATGAATGTCCGGTGCTGTGGGGTCTAACCCTAACTTAACTTTTAAGGGCTTGTCTTCTTTCAGCGATTTTCTTAGCTTCGACACCAGCTCGTCCTCGGGAACTATCTCCGCTGTTCCCCGGCGGATAATTTCCATTTGGCGGACAATCTCCCGCTCCAACTGCATGATAAAAACACCCCCGTTTGTCTAAGAAAATTAAAAGCCACTCGTCGCCGGCTAGGGACGAATGGCTTATCCGCGGTACCACCCTAATTAACTTACCTCGCAGTAAGTTCTCATACAGCAATAACGGGCTTACCCGGCTCAGCCTACACTTATTCAGCCTGCGGCTCCAAGGTGTACTTCGCTTTCCCTGGCACTGGTTTGCACCGGCCACCAGTTCTCTCACAAGCTCAGCGGAAAGTTACTCTCCTTTTCATTGCCCTTTACATTCAATATCCTTAATATATAAATTTTACAGGTATGTGCCCAAATATGCAAGATAAAAACAACAGGAATTTTTACCTACAGCGCCTCGGTTTTGAATTTGTATAGCCCTGTGGTATAATTAATCCGATTTCCGGTAACACTGAAATTTTTAGGGAGGTATTTTTTAATGCCCAGCCCCACAGTCAAGAAAGCTGCAAGCGCTAAACCCAAGCGCAGGCTGTCTAAAAAACGCTTCATATTACTTACCATACTTACTGTTTTTATTCTCGGCGCCGGCACTGCTGTAGGCATAGTCCTGTCAATAGCCGCCAAGGCACCCCAGTTCAACCCCCGGATTCTCACAAACACAGACCAGTCCTCAATCATTTACGACAAAGACGGTAATCAAATTGGCGTAATCCACGCCAGCCAGAACCGTGAAAACGCTACTTCCCAGGAGATTCCTGACCAAGTCAAAAAAGCCTTCGTGGCCGTGGAAGACTCGCGTTTTTATGACCACTTCGGCCTGGACCCAATCGGAATTGCCAGGGCCTTGTACCAGGACCTGAGCGGAAATAAATTGCAGGGTGCCAGCACTATCACCGTCCAGTTAGCCCGGAACGCTTTCTTGACCCCTGAACAAACCCTGACGAGGAAGATCCAGGAAGCTGCTCTGGCTCTAAAATTGGAGCGTCTCTATACCAAAGACGAAATTCTTACCATGTATTTGAACCGAATCTACTTTGGCGAGTCTGCCTATGGAATCAAGGCAGCGGCCCAGACCTATTTTGGCAAGCCCCTCAAAGACTTGGATATGGGTGAAATAGCCATGCTGGCTGGCTTGCCCCAGGCCCCCTCCGCTTACGATCCCTATGTAAACCCCGACAAAGCCAGATACCGCCGTACGGTGGTGTTAGGCATTTTGCGGGATGACAAAATCATTTCCCAAGCCGATTACGACAAATACAAAGACGCTCCCTTTAGTTATGTGGACAAAATGAAAGAAGAAAACAAGAATCCTCAGGCCGGAAACATGCCCAACGTTCAGGTAAGCTACAAATACCCCGGTTTTGTCAGCTACGTACTTCACGAACTGGAAGACAAGTATAATATCAGCCCAGACGCAATCTTTTCGGGCGGATTGAAAATTTACACTACAGTAGACAGCAAAATCCAGCAGGCAGCAGAAAGCGCCTATGCCGACCCCAATAACTTCCCTAAAGATGTCCACGGTAATCCGGTGCAAAGCGCTATGGTGGTCATGGACCCGAAGGATGGTTCCATCAGGGCCATGATCGGCGGCCGCAACTATACCAGCGCCATGGATTTCAACCGTGCCTGGCAGGCTGTGCGCCAGCCCGGCTCGAGCGCCAAACCTCTGACGGTCTATGCTCCTGCCCTGGCGAAAGGGGGATACTTTCCCGGTACGGTGCTTGACAACATGCCCGTACAGTACCCGGGTGGAGACGGCAAAATCTGGGCGCCTGTCAATTTCGATACTCCTACCCAGGGCTGGACAGGCATGATGACCATGCGGGAAGCGATACGCAACTCGGTAAACGTTTATGCGGTAAAACTACTGGACAAAATCGGCGTAGACTACGGCTGGCAATTTGCCAAGGACCAGTTTGGCCTGCCCCTGGAAGACAGGGACAAGGTCCTCTCCCTGGCCCTCGGATCGGAAAGCGTTTCCGTCCTGGATATGGTTTCCTCCTATACTGCCTTTCCCAGCGGGGGACTGCTGCCCCAGCGCCATTCCGTGCTCATGGTCAAAGATAAGAACGGGGCCACTCTGGTTGATAACACCAATGTGGAGAAAAAACGCATCTTGACTCCTCAGGTCGCCTACGTTATGAATGACATGCTGCGTACCGTAGTCACCAGCGGTACCGGGACAAACGCACAATTTGGCAATTGGGCTGTCGCCGGCAAAACCGGCACCACCTCTCTGGACGATAACAAGGTGGGGCAAGGCTTGAGGGATGCTTGGTTTATGGGCTACACGCCGGATTATGTTGGCGGTGTCTGGATGGGTCTGGACCAAAGCAACAGCAAGTATCATCTCACATCCGACACCTATGGCGGGGATAAGCCCGCCAAACTCTGGAAAAAGGTGATGATGGTGGCCCATGAAGGGTTGCCGGTCAAAACCCAGTTTGACCGGCCCAGCGGCATCAGCACCATAACCTATGATACCGAGTCAGGCCTGGCCCCGTCCAGCCTAACTCCGTCTCAATTCATCAGCCACGACATCGCCATTTCGGGGGCCCTGCCCACAGGAACCAGCAACGTTTGGGTGCAGATGGACGTTTGCGCTGTGACAGGGCTGTTGCCCGGTCCTAACACCACCCAGACAATCAGCAAGGTATGTTTAAACATCACCCGGGA
>JAJYNB010000112.1 GCA_021786555.1 Bacillota bacterium
AAGTAGACCTGCCGCAGGAAGAATTCAAAGAGATAAATGCAACTGTGCCCTCCCTCCGACTGGACGCCGTGGCTGGAGAAGGCTTCAGCCTTTCCCGCAGTAAAATTGCGGCAGAAATAGAGGCAGGCAAGGTAAAGGTTAACTGGCGCCCTGTTACAGAACTTAGTTTTCAAATCAAACAGGCTGATGTCATTTCCTGCCGCGGCCTGGGGCGGATTGTCATCACGGAAGTCCGGGGTCAAACTAAAAAGGGGCGGACAGCCCTGCTGATCCACCGCCTGGTCTAGGACGCTGGCTATAGGTCAGCAGAGGCAGTTGGGATAATGTGGGGACGGGGTGAAGGGCTTGCATTTGACACCGATGGATATTGTGAACAGGGAATTTCGCAAGGCAGTCCGCGGCTATAATTTGCTGGAAGTGGACAGGTTTCTGGAGGTAGTCTCCCAGGATTACGAGCTCCTGTTCAAAGACAATTACGAGCTGAAAGAGAAGCTGGAACAAGCGAACCGGACCCTGGAGCAGTACAGGCAAATTGAAAGCACCCTGCACAACACCATGGTCCTGGCGCAGCAAACTTCGGAAGATGTGCGCCATAACGCCAACCGTGAAGCGGAGCTAATCATTGAAAGAGCCCGGTCTCATGCCGAGGAGCTGTTAACGGAGGCCAGGCAAAAGGTGGACAGGATGCTGTTCGAATACGAGGAGCTCCGCCGCCAATATGACTCCTGCCGCAGCCAGTTCAGGACTTTTCTGCTCACCCATCTGAAGATAGCCGAAACTCAGGAGAAAGCGGACACCCACGCCCCCGACAAGCCCCTGGCCGGCCCAAAGGCTGTCTGAGAAAGATGTCCGAAGTCCGAGGTCCGATGTCCGACTGCAGGCTTGCTTGCGGGCCTTGAGTCACCCGGGGACGGTTCTCAGTTGACTCACTTTACGGGGACGTTCGGTTTTCAAGCTGGTTTGAGTCACTCGGGGACGGTTCTCGATTGACTCGTTTTTGAGTTACCCGGTTACGGTCCGGGTTCGACCTGTTTGATTTTCTATGGGCTCGTTTTTGGGGGTCTGCTGTTAGGATGGCGGTAATGTTTGAACTTAAAGAATCTAAGACGGGAGTGCAGTTCAGAGTGAGGGTTCAGCCCCGGGCTTCCAAAAGTGAATTGGCTGGGGTGATGGAGGGAGCCCTCAAGGTCAGGATAACCTCTCCGCCCGTGGATGGTGAGGCCAACGCGGCCTGTGTCAAATTCTTTGCTGCCCTGTTGGGTACGGCCAAAAGCAATCTGCGCATCAGCAGTGGGGAGAGCTCCCGCAACAAAACCCTAGAGGTTTCCGGCATGACTCTGGAGGAAGTGCGGGCAAAACTTCAGGCTGTGCTGGATTAATCTGGAGGCAGAAGTCAGGAGTCAGAATGGTTGGAGCCCTATCTTGGGTAAGATGTTTTGTGTGATTTGAGAAATTTGTGTCTATCCTGGCCAAAATTGATCGCTAAGGCGTTAACCGCTTGTCCGGGTTGACACAAAATGCTTTATTTGGCTATACTAATACTACAGCTAGGAATTCAGAATTCGGAAGTGAAAATGGTATGATGCCTTAGCATCTTGAATTATTCTGAATTCTGACTACTGATTTCTGACTACTTCAGCAATATGTGTAATGTGATGATGGGGAGAGTAAGCGGAACGATTCCTGACAGCGACCGGGGAAGGTGCAAGCCCGGGGATAGTTTCAGCTGAAAATCACCCTTGAACGGATTTGCGAACTTTGTAGTAGCAGGTCCCGGTTTCCCCACCGTTAGAGGGGCTCGAGGGGCCGGCTATGCCGGCAACAAGGGTGGTACCGCGAGACAGCCTTCTCGTCCCTTTTGGGATTGAGGAGGTTATTTTTTTTGGAGGAAGAAGCATGGACTACAGCAAGACATTAAACCTGCCGCAAACCGAATTTCCCATGCGGGCGAATTTACCGCAGCGGGAACCGGAAATCCTTAAGTTTTGGGAAGAACAGGCCATTTACTCCCGGGTTGAGGCGGAAAACCAGGGTAAGCCGAAGTACATCCTGCATGACGGCCCTCCTTACGCCAACGGAGACATTCACCTGGGCCATACCCTGAACAAAGTCCTGAAGGATATTATTGTAAAATTCAAATCCATGGACGGCTTTGACGCCCCCTATATCCCGGGCTGGGATACGCACGGCCTGCCTATCGAGCAGCAGGTTATTAAAAAGCTGGGCATCAACCGACATGCGGTAAGCACGGTTGAATTCCGGCAAAAGTGCAAGGAGTATGCCCTGAAGTACGTGGGGATTCAACGGGACCAGTTTAAACGGCTGGGCGTGCGGGGGGACTGGGAACACCCATACGTGACCCTCGACCCACATTACGAGGCGGCCCAGATTGGCGTTTTCGGCGAGATGGCGAAAAAGGGGTATATCTACAAGGGACTAAAGCCTGTGTACTGGTGTGCTTCCTGTGAAACAGCCTTGGCTGAGGCTGAGGTGGAATATGCCGACAAGCGTTCCGCATCTATTTATGTCAAATTCCCGGTGACGGACGCCAAAGGGCTTTTCCCTGAGGAGAACACCTATGTGGTAATCTGGACTACTACTCCTTGGACCATTCCGGCCAACCTGGGGATCAGCGTGCATCCTGAATTTGACTATGTGCTGGTGGAGACGGGCGGGGAGAAGCTGGTCCTGGCCAAGGAACTGCTGGAGTCCTTTACCGCGGCCACCGGCCTTGAGGCACCCAAGGTGCTGCAGACATTTAAAGGCAGGGACATGGAGCGAATGGTCTGCCGCCATCCTCTCTTCGAACGGGACTCTTTGGTAATCCTGGGCGAGCACGTCACACTGGACGCCGGTACCGGCTGCGTTCACACCGCTCCCGGTCACGGGGTGGAAGACTTTCAGGTAGGCAAGGAGTACGGCCTGGAAGTTCTCTGCCCGGTAGATAACCAGGGCAGATTTACGGAGCAGGGCGGCCCCTTCGCCGGCATGCCCGTTGATAAGGCTAACAAGGAAATCACAAAAGCCCTGGATGAAAAGGGCGCCCTGCTGAAATTGGAGTTTATCGAGCATTCCTATCCCCACTGCTGGCGCTGCAATCACCCCATCCTGTTCCGGGCCACGGAACAATGGTTTGCCTCGGTGGACGGCTTCCGGCAGGAAGCCCTGGCGGAAATTGACAAGGTTCAGTGGATTCCGGCCTGGGGCAGGGACCGCATCTATAATATGATCGCCGACCGGGGAGACTGGTGTATTTCCCGCCAGCGCACCTGGGGCGTGCCGATTCCGATCTTTTATTGCGAGTCCTGCGGTAAGGAAATAATCAACGACGCAACCATCAAGCGGGTTCAGGAGATTTTCCGGGCACAGGGTTCCGATGCATGGTTTGCCTTGAGTACGGAGGAACTGCTGCCGCCAGGCCTGAAGTGCAGCTGCGGCGGTGAGAAATTCCGCAAAGAAACCGACATCATGGACGTCTGGTTCGACTCGGGTACCAGCCATGTGGGAGTGCTGCAGCAGCGGCAAGGCCTGGCCTGGCCGGCGGACCTGTACCTGGAGGGTTCAGATCAGCACAGAGGCTGGTTCAACTCTTCCCTTTCCACTTCAGTGGCGGCCTTTGGAGAAGCGCCCTATAAAGCTGTGCTCACCCACGGGTTTCTGGTGGATGAGCAGGGCAGAAAGATGTCCAAGTCTCTGGGTAACGGCATCGATCCCATGAACGTTATCAAGGACATGGGTGCCGACATCCTGCGGCTGTGGGTTTCTTCCGCTGATTACAAGTCTGATGTGGCCGTGTCGCCCAACATCCTGAAGCAGATTTCCGAAGCTTACCGCAAGATCCGCAACACCATCCGCTTTATGCTGGGTAACCTCTATGACTTCGATCCGACCAAGGACATGGTGTCTTATGAGGAGCTGCCCGAACTGGACAGATGGGCGCTCTTAAAATTGCACTCTCTGACCAAACGGGTGCTGGAAGCTTACCGCAATTTCGAGTTTCATGTGATCTTCCACTCGGTGCATAATTTCTGCGGCGTGGAAATGAGCGCCCTGTATCTGGACATCGTCAAGGACCGGGTGTACACCGAAGCCCCTGCCTCAGGCGACCGCCGGGCGGCGCAGAGCGTAATGTATGAGATTACTTCCTACCTTGTGCGCCTCCTAGCCCCGATCCTAAGCTTCAGCATGGAAGAGGTCTGGCGCCATATGCCACACCTGCCCGGGGAGGCTAACAGCGTGCAGCTCAGCCTGATGCCTGAGGTGAAGGAGCAATATCTGGCTGGACCCCTGGAAGAGAAATGGGAAAAGATGTTCGCTGTCCGCAGCGATGTTTCTAAAGCACTGGAACTGACCCGCCAGGATAAGGTGATCGGCCATTCCCTCAACGCTAAAGTGGACATTTTCCCGCTCCAGGAACTGTTTGATTTTCTTGCGGCGGAAGAGGACCAACTGGCATCCATCTTTATCGTGTCTAAAGTTATGTTGCACCGGCCCGGGGAAACGCCCCCCGCCGGAGCAGTGGCAGGCGAGCAGCATCCAGGCCTGTACCTGACCGTAGAGCAGGCTCCAGGGGAAAAATGCGAGCGCTGCTGGATGTATTCCGAGGAAGTAGGCAATGATCAGGAGCACGCTGCCCTTTGCCCCCGCTGCGCCGGGGTAGTCAAAAGTCTTTGAGTCACTCGGGGACGGTTCTCTGTGTCACGGGGACGGTTCTCTTGACATGTGTCACGGGGACGGTTCTCTTGACATAGCGTTTTTTGCGAACGGCGTAAGAATTAAAAAGCGCTTGTCTTATATACCCGTAGGGGGTATACTTAAATTAAGCAAATAACTCTAATAGATTAAAGGGGATGACAACAATGTGCATGGAGACTACTCCCTGGGAAGA
>JAJYNB010000023.1 GCA_021786555.1 Bacillota bacterium
CCCGGTTTTACGATGATATGCTGGGCAACCATCTCTTGACCCGCACCGGTACTGACCTTGGCTTTGCCAATAACCAAGCTTTCTTTACTAATTTTATGTATAAATCCGTCTACGACGAGGTGAAAATCCATCTGGCTCAGGACCCTGATTGGGCTCCGGCTCCTTTGCCCCAGAGCGCTAAAGTTCGCCTCGGCCACCTCAGCCAGGACCTGCATGAATTGGCGGAGTTCGTAGCAGAACGGGAAGGGTACTACCAAAAGGCAGGCCTGATACCGGGTGTAAATTTGACAGACCGCGTTTACCCGAACGGAGTAGCGGCCATGCAAGCTTTTCAAAACGGGGAAATTGACGCCTCATACCTGGGGGGAGCCCCCGCCACTCTGAAACGGGTCAATGACAACATTGGCATCAGAATCATCGGCGGAGCTAATGATGAAGGCTCGGCCATCGTAGTTCGGAGCGGCTCGCCCATAACCACAGTCAAAGAACTGGCGGGCAAGACTGTTGCGGTCCCCGCCGTAGGCACAATTCAATATTTCATCCTGGACCAGGCAGCCAGGCAGGCAGGCCTGAAACTGGTAATCAAGTAATTCCGAGAGTATTTCCTGCCCGGCCTGGCTGCAAGCCGGGCTCTGTCTTACAAATGTCCTTTGCGTTAGAAGATGCAAGCGTCAGCAAGAGGTCTGGGAGGCTGAACCATGCTGGAACAAGCCGTGCTGCCCGAACTGACAGATCTGCCACGGAAAAAGCGCAACAAACGCTGGCTTGACCTGGGACTGCCCGTCCTGTCCCTTGTGTGTTTCGTCAGCTTATGGGAGTTGTCAGTCCGGCTTAAGCTATTTGCTTTGCCTACTCCAGAGGAAACCATGAAAACTTTTCTGCGGCTCCTGGTCTACGGCGACCCTCTTTACGCCAAAAACCTGCTGCAACTGACCGGGGCCAGCCTTTGGATAGTGGCCAAAGGCTGTGGCGCGGCCTTTGGCCTGGCCATTCCCTTGGGGGTTCTGGTCGGGGCTAACCCCTACCTGGAGAAGCTGACACACCCCATTTTGGAAATATTCCGGCCCGTGCCTCCTTTGGCCTGGATTCCTCTGGCTTACCTTATGTTTAGCAGCCTGCCCGGCCCCACCCGGTATGTACAAGCATTTGTTGTCTTCGTTGGGGCCTTTTTCCCCGCTGTGGTTAACACTTTGCACGGCATCAAAGTCATTGACCCAACGTATATCCAGGCTGCCAAAAGCTGCGGAGCTTCTTCCTGTCAGGTACTGCGCAGGGTCCTCCTGCCTGGTTCCCTGCCTTCGATTTTAACCGGCATCCGCATCGGCATCGGAATTGGGTGGATGTGCTGTGTTGCGGCGGAATTTGTGGGCGGGCGCATGGGAATCGGCTTTTACATCTGGGACTCTTACAGCACCGGGGGCCGGGCGCCGGAAATCATCTCCGGCATTATCGCTATTGGCATAGTTGGCTATCTGCTCAACGCCGGCATTATCTGGCTGGAGAGGAGGCTTTTGCCGTGGCGCTAACCCTCCACAACGTCAGCCATTTCTATCTGGAGCGCCAGGTCCTGGACCACATCTCACTCCACATCGGGACAGGCAGGTTCTGCTGCATCACCGGCCCCAGCGGGTGCGGCAAAAGCACCCTGCTCAGGCTGGTTGCCGGCTTGGAAAAGTCTACCGGCGGCGCTATCCTGCTTGACGGCGCCCCGGTCTCCGCCCGCAGCGGCCAAATCGGCATGGTGTTCCAGGAAGGCGCTTTGTTTCCCTGGCTTACCGCCCGCAAAAACGTTTCCTTCGGCCTCGAAATGCAAGGCTTCAAACCCAAGGTCCTGGCTGACCTGACCGAAGAGTATCTGTCCCTGGTTGGCTTAAAGCAATTTGCCGAATATTATCCAAATCAGCTCTCGGGCGGCATGCGTCAGCGATTGGCCATGGCCCGTTCCCTGGCCTACAACCCCAGTCTGGTGTTGATGGACGAACCTTTCGCCTCGCTCGACGCACAGAGCCGCAACTTAATGCAGGCAGAATTAACCCGCATCTGGCGGGAAACCAAAAAAACTGTGGTGTTTGTAACCCACAGCATCGACGAAGCGGTTTTCCTAGCAGACCAGATTGTAGTTTTATCCAGCCGGCCGGGCCAGGTCAAAGCGGACATCCCTATAGAACTTCCCCGCCCGCGCCTAAGGACCAGTCCGGCTTTCGTGCGCTACAGGGAACAAATACTGGCCCTGATAGAAAACTCTGAGGGCACGAACGAGTGGTAAAGAACGGGTATTCTTCCATACCGTCAGGGAGCACTCAGCGAAAGGAGAAAACCGGCTGATGACCGAAGCAAAAGTGCAGCCCGGAGCCTGCGGTTTCCCCGTATTGATCACTGTGGAAAGCATCAGCAAAAAAGAAATCAAGGTTCGCCTGGGCTCCGGTTGCGAAATGCTGCAGAAAATGAACGAAGGGCTGACCAACCTCGATTGGCGCAAAGGCATTTTTGGCAAGGTATGTGACTCATTGATCTACCGCCTTGCCAATGCCTGTATCAGCCATGTGGCCTGTCCTGTCCCATCGGCCATCATCAAAGCCATCGAGGTTGAAATCGGCGCTGCTGTACCCAAAGATGTAACCATGTCTTTCAGCAAAGAATAGGAGGTTGGGTGAGCGCGTCAGCCAAAAACAATAAGCTGTTCAATTTCGGAAAAGATTGGGGGGAATTGACATGACCAGGGTAAAAGTTTTTGCCGGTGACTGTGGATTTTCTGCAATCGTGCAGGCTGACAAAATAAACCCGTCAACAGTGTCGGTTGTAATCCAGAGCCCTTGCGAAATGCTCAAAGCATTAAGCAATGCGCTGAGCGAAGTGGATTATCGCCAGGTCTGTACAGCCCTGATTGATTGCGCGGTTTTTGTAGCTGCCAACCGCCATATCCCGCACAATGACTGTCCCGTCCCGTCCGTGGTCGTTAAAGCTATTGCGGTTGAAATGGGGGCAGCCCAGCCGAGAGACATTGTGGTTAGCTTTGAACGCGAGTGTATCCAGATACCCTACGGCCTCAACCCCCTTGACGCGTGATGCTCGCATCGCAAAAGCCATCTTCTCCGTCTCAAAGGCGGTAGAAGATGGCTTTTGTCTTACCTTAATTTTCGAATGGGATGGTGCTGCAGGTGACAAAGGCCTTAACGACTTCCAGAATACCGAAATTGCCAAACGCAGTTACAGACAATTTAAACAAGTATTCTGTAAGCCGGCGGGGTGCCGGCTTTTTTGTTGAAATGGCAGATACTTAGATTTTGTCATGCTTTGCGCAGGATTTCTAACGATGGCGGTGAATATCTATTATAATTATCTGAAAATTCATTAAATAGTAATACCTCTTGCGTTTTTCACCCTATAAAGTAATAACCCGATACTCTGGCTAGCTAAATCGAGCTAGCCAGAAACAGCTTACCGTTGGTTGAATTGAGTGTGAGTAGAGGCGACGGGTGTTAATTTTCCCTGGGATGGTTGTGCTTCGGGTCAAGGCAGCGTGTTTTGCTGACAAAAAGCAAAAAACCACTGAGGCTACTTCAGGAGGGGGAGGTAAATGACAAGAGCGAAGGCGAAAGACGGCCTAATCCTGGACTTTGTTGACAGCATTCTGGTGGAACCTAATAGATTCAGGCAACAGGTTCTGTTATCCTTGGCCGAACTTTTTCATTATGAACACCTCACGTTCTTTTTAACCGATCAACATGGAGACCTAGTCAGACCAATAACCCTCAACATAAATCCTCGTTACGTACAAAGTTACTTGCAGTATTTCCATAGCACAGATATATTCCACCCCAGGAATACAGGCAGGCTTTTTTTTAAAAAGAATGTTCTTTCGATAGAAGATTTGATGACCTATAAGGAATATGAGGGTTCAGAATACTATAATGATTTTCTAAAGCACCAGGAACTTTATCATGAACTGGCCATCGCCTTGCTGGACGGTGAAAGAGTAGTTGGGGCTATAGGCATCTTCAGACCGGTACGGGAGAAGTTTGTTGCTGAAGACATCCATAGCCTGAATTCACTTGCCAAGTATATCGCCAGGGCGCTGCGACTCAACCTCTCATTTGAAAAAACGTTAGAGTCAAAGCAGATGCATGAACAGTGTAATCAAAATTCTCCTTATGGCATTATTGTGTTCAGTGAAGAAACGTCAATAGTTTATGTCAATCCGAGAGCAGAGGAACTGGTCCGGGCTATCTCCGGCAGGGATAAATCTTCCGTCAGGGAGTTTGTACAGAATATAACCGGCGCAATGGGCAAGCACTGGCCCCACGGTGGCAGCAAAGCCCTCTTGTCTCCGTCTTTGGAGGATTACACCGTAAACATTCAGCCCATTATAGTAGGCTGTGATAACGCTGCATGTTTTGCGTTGTCAATTCAGGAGAACCATATAGCTAAAGATCCTGAACATAGAGTTGGCAATTCCGTTGGTCTGTCAACGAGGGAATTGGAAATACTCAATTTGGTACGGAGAGGTTTAACTAACCGCGAAATTGCCAATGAACTGTTTGTTTCGCCAAACACTGTCAAGACCCATCTACAGCAGATTTTCAGGAAAATGGAAGTGACCAATCGGACCGGTCTGTGCCATAGAATCGAATTGGCTAATAAGTAAGAAAATAGCGCTCATCGAAACGCCGCCTCGCCTGGAAAGCAGAGGCGGCTTTTTTGTACCTCAGGAAAGTATATACTCGGCAACTTTAGCCGAGTATATCGAACACGGGCACTGAAATGCGCAGGCTATGAAGGAAAAACGAAGCGCGCATTTCTTGTGCAACGTCTGCGGTGAAAAAATCACCCTTTTGGGTGATATCTGGAGCCGGAAATAACACTTTTAGTGTATGTCAG
>JAJYNB010000187.1 GCA_021786555.1 Bacillota bacterium
CTGCAGGTCCGGCCGGAGTTTGGCCAATTGCGCCCGCCGCCTTAAACTGCTGGTGCCAACTCTGGCGCCTCGGGGAAGAGTCAGTAAGGTATACCCTTTGGGACAGATAAGCACGTCCCTGGGGTCATGTCTCTCGGCAACTGCCCCGATTTTTAGCCCGGGGGGCAATAGAGTCGGAACGTCTTTCATGCTGTGTACTGCCAATTCTGCCCTGTGCTCCAGCAGGGCAAACTCCAATTCCTTGGTAAAGAGTCCTTTATCGCCAATCTTGGCCAAAGCCACGTCCAGGATTTTATCCCCTTGGGTTTTCATGGTCACCAGAGAAAAGGAAACCTCCGGCACCAGTTCCTCCAGCCTTTCCTTAACCCAGTTGGCCTGCCACAATGCCAGGGCGCTGTCCCGGGTGGCGATTCGGATAGTATTAGTCATACAGGTTCCTCCTAGCATAATTTGGGGCTTAGAATTCAGAAGACAGGAGTCAGAAGTCAGAATTCCAAGCCCAATCCAGAGATTATATCGGTCAACCTAACAGAGCCTTAGTGCCAGTAGTGCCGAACAGCGTCACGCAGCTCAGATTGCCGCGGGCGGTATAGGGGTCTATCCTGAAAAGACTGCCGAATGAGCACCCGTCCTGTCAAGGGACCTGTCCCCTTGACACTCCGGCAGGATGTTGAGAACCGTCCCCGTTGTCCTATCAGAGAAGCATTCGACAATATGCTTCCAGCGGCTCTAATCTCTTGCAAGACAAATTATTTCAGGATCTCATTCTGACTCCTGACTCCTGACTACTGACTCCTGACTGATAAGATACTTCATCTTGACTGGGGCGGCGGCGGACAGCCTGTCCCTCGACTTCCAAGTCAAACAGATTCTGGAGTATCTCTGTGTACAGGTGTCCCTGATGGGTCGATGCATACTCTTTAAGATTGGTAATCGGGTCATGCAGCAGTTGGTTGACAATAGAGCTGGCCATGGAACTGATAACTTTTTTCTGTTTGTCCGTAAGTGAACCCATTCGACTCAAGGCACGTTCCAATTCTGCCTCTTTAATGCTGTTGCCCTTTTCCTTCAAGGCCACAACGGTGGGTATGACGAACAGGCTGTTATGCCATTTGAGGAAGGCATCCATTTCCTCATCAATAATTCTTTCGCATTCCACGGCGGCTGCTTCACGCTCCGCCAAATTCCGGTCCACCACAACCTGCAGGTCGTCGATATCGTAAAGTCTTACACCGGGAATTTCCCTCACTGCGGGGTTGATGTTTCTCGGTACGGAGATATCAATCAGAAAGACGGTCCGACCGGAACAATTAGTCATGACCTGGTTCATTTGTTCGGGATTTATAATAAAATTGCGCGCGCCGGTGGCTGTAACTACTATGTCAGTGCCGCACATGGCCCCAAACACTCCCTCAAAGGGAATGGCCGCACCGCCAAACTGCTCCGCCAGGTTCACCGCCCGGTCAAAGGAGCGGTTGGCTACAGTGACTTTGCTGACACCGTTAGCGACTAGGTGCCTGGTGGTCAATTCACTCATTTCACCGGCGCCGAGCACCAAAACGGAGCGGTTCTCCAGGGTTCCAAAAATTTGTTTCGCCAGTTCAACCGCGGCATAACTAATAGAAACCGCCATACGGTCGATGCCTGTCTCGGTGCGTACCCTTTTACCCACACTGATGGCGTTTTGAAAAAAGGCGTTAATTACTTTGTTGGTCACGTTATTCTCGCTGGCAATGCGGTAAGCATCAGCAACCTGCCCAAGAATCTGCGTTTCCCCCAAAACCATCGAGTCCAATCCGGCCGACACCCGGAATAAGTGGCGCACAGCCTCATACAAAGTATGGACATACAAGTATTCGTAAATCTGGCCTTCGGTAATCCCGCAGTGGCGGCCAAGGAAATTCTTTACGGCAGTGATGCCGGCATCTACGTCTGTGGTTACAGCATAAACTTCTGTCCTGTTACAGGTGCTCAAGATGACACATCCCTTCACGGCAGGATAGCTGCTAAGTTTGCTTAAAGCCTCTGGTTGGGTATGTTCCGGAAAGTTTAGCCTTTCCCGAATTTCCACCGGGGCAGATTTGTGGTTTAGGCCTACGGTGACGATAAACATTCCTTAACCCACTCCTTTGCTTCATTCATCCGTCCGCCCCGTACCAGGCGAAGCAAGCGTCCATCGGTTAACCGTGCAAAGACCTGACGCCGCCTGCGTGCATCCGGAATACAGTTCAGGGCTTCCGCCCTTGCCTCAGCCAAATAGTTAAGATATTGTTCATATTCAGGGCCGTATCTGTCAGCCAGTTCGTCGCGAATTCCCCTGGCAACCAGAGGACTCGCTCCGCCGCTGGAGACTGCAATTACCAGATCGCCCCTTCTTAGCACAGCAGGTACCAAAAACCCGAACTTTTGCGGATCATCCACCACATTCACCGGAATATTATTAGTTTTGCATTCCTCGGACACCAGCCGGTTAACTTCTTCCTGGCCCGAAGCGCTGATGACCAGAAAGCTGCCTGTGGTGTCACCCTGGCGGAAAACTCGCTGAGACCAGAGAATCCTGCGCTGTTCAGCCAGCTCTGCAAGCCGCGGGGTCGCCTGCGGGCTTACTAAGGTTACCCTGGCGCCGCTCTCGAGCAGAGAGTCAACCTTTCGTTCCGCCACTGGGCCCCCTCCCACCACCAGGCAGGCTAATCCTTCAATATTTAATAGTACAGGATAATATTGCGTCATTTCAAAAGTCCTCAAATTTCTAGTGAATAAATTCGACTTTTCACAGACAAATCCTGTAAGTATTTTCTGCCACACCTAAAAGCCGACCTGAGTAATAGTCTGGAGGATGTTTTGACCCGGCAGGAAATAACTTACTCCTATAAAAGTAAATAAAACCGCCAAAAACCCCATTACTGCCATCCAGGCGGACCGGTTGCCTCGCCAGCCATAGAGAAGACGGGCGTGCAAATAGGCCACATAGGCGAGCCAGGAAATAAACGACCAGGTTTCCTTGGGTTCCCAGGACCAAAACCTGCCCCAGGCAGCATACGCCCACACGGCGCCGATAATTATCGAAGCGGAGTAGAAAGGAAAACCATGGGTGACAAAACGGTAAACCGCTTCATCCAGCAGCTCCAGGTTAGGCAGCTGCTGGGCCAAATACCCTCTGGGGTTGGTACTGTTGAGATAGTCCTTTAAGAGGTAAGTAACACCGAGGCCAAAAGAAACAGCAAAAGCGCTGTAGCTGAGAGCCGAGGTCAAAACATAGCTCACAAGCCAGGCGCTGCGGTAGATCACCAGTGCGCTCAAATCGCCCGAAGACGGTTCAACCACCACCAAATCATAGGCCAGTAAAGCTATAATTATCGGCATCACAAACATACCGCAGACCCTAATCTTATGCTTCCAGGCCAAAAACAAATTCATGGACACCGTGAACCAGGCAAAAACCAATAACAGTTCATAGACATTGACCAGCTTAAACCGGTCAAGGCTTACGCCCCCTGAAGCAAAATTAAACAGCCGAAAGATAATGGCTGCGGTGTTGCCGGCCAAGCCCAAAACGGTCAGGACAATTGCGAATCTTTTGCTCAATAAGCCTTTGGTAAATACCTCAAGCCAGTAAAATACGGCCGCCAACGTATAAGCTGCAGCAGTAAAGTAAAGTACGGCACTGGCAAGTTTCCAACCCTGAACAGTTCCCATCCGGCTCCCCCTGTCAACCCTTCATTTCCTCAAGCAGAGCGGCAAACTCGCTGACATAACCCATGCGGTATTTGTAGCTGAATCCACCGGCCTGTACCAGAACCTGTTCAGCTTCGGAGACAACTGACACCCAAACCTTGCGGTATTTTAAATAAAGTGACATGCTCACACCTAACGCCAGCATCAAAGACCCGCTCAGGACGAGGCCAAGTCCTGGACTCCTGCTCACCCTGAGCTTGACCGCGTCCTCATAACCTTGCAGCGAAAAAGAAAAAGGATAATTAATCAGCTGCACCGGCGCTTGCCCAGCGGTCAATACGCGCTGCTCCAAAGGTACGGGATTACCGGATTGAATTATGGTATAAGTGACACTGGGATTTCGCTTGTTGGCAGAAATATTGCTAAAATAAATGTATATGCCGTTGCTGCCGGGGACTAGGATGGCGCCTTCGTTTTCACTGGGCCTGATAGGCACCAGCGACTCCTTGCCATTATAGTCCACTCCGATGACAACCGTGGGCACGTAACCAATCAAATTAACGGATAAGCCATTGTACCGGAGGGGTGAATTGTAACTTGCATCTCCGTTTTTCACCACTTTGCCATTTGAAGTGACAGACAAGGTAGCCCTGGTATCGGAAATCCCGGCCATGGGGCTCACCTGTTTAACAGTCTCAGCCTTCACAGCCAGGTTGAGGCTGTCCGTACCATAGCCTGTTTGCACTTTAGCCAGCTGGACAGGGTCTTCTCCGGTACCCGCTACAAAGGTCCGTTCCAAACCTGCCACACTCCCCCAAACAAGTCCTGCAACCAAGATCAGCAGTCCAAGATGAGCCAGGACCGGGCCCAAGAGGGCCATGCGCTGTTTGTCACCGTAAATTAAAATCTGGTCTTCCTCCTGGCTTTGCAGCACACGGTAACGGTTGGTCAACAGCACCTGATTGATGTGCTCTGCAACCTCATCACCTTTTTCCCTACTGACAAAAGACTCATAGGACCTAAGCCTGTCAATCGAACCTATGGTCATCTTGGGAAAGCGCAGCACGTGGAACACTGCACCGATTCTGTTGACAATGCATACCAGCACATTCAAAGCCAGCAGGTAAGCCAGCCCCCTGAACCACCAGGTTGTAAACACCCTATCAAGCCCAACAAAGCTGATGACCTG
>JAJYNB010000102.1 GCA_021786555.1 Bacillota bacterium
GGAGCGGAAATATGGGTACTACCAACGCCTTCAGGGTGCTCGGCAAGGGGCTGGGACTGTTGGTATTTTTGGGAGACTTTTTCAAGGGACTTCTGGCTGCCCAAATCGGTCTTAGTGCCGGGGGCGAAGTTTGGGGACCATGGCTGGCAATTGCTGCGGGCATTTTCTCCCTGGTGGGACACAGTTGGAATCCCTTTTTTGGTTTCCGGCCTACGGGAAAAGGAGTGGCCTCAGGGGCCGGGGTGATTATGCGGCTCATGCCTGTGCCAACGTTGATTACCCTGGCAGTGTTTTTTGTGGTTACTTTTCTAAGCGGTTACGTTTCCCTCGGCTCGGTTGTTGCGGCCGGGGCTGCCACTTTGGCGGCTATCTTGCTGCAAGATCAAAGGGCCTATATGCTGTTTGCTATCTGCGGTACAGCTTTGGTACTTTACCGCCACAGGGAAAACCTAAAACGTATTCGGGATGGGAAAGAGCCAAAGGTTGGATGGCGGGCTAAGCTTTAGAGAGTGTCTTACGAAAAACGCTAGAAATGTTCATCCGACTGCTCCCAGTAGGCCAGGCGGAGGAGTAAAGCGAAAGGAAGGGTGAAAGCGGAGGTGGGCATGGAAAAAGTTGGAGTTTTGGGCGCAGGCAGTTGGGGTACGGCCTTGGCGGTGGTATTGGCAAAGAAAGGTTATAAAGTCTGTCTATACGGGCGGCGGCCGGAAATAATCTCACAGCTCGGATCTTCCAGGCAAAACGACCGTTACCTGCCTGGAGTTGAATTTCCTGCAGGTGTAGTTCCCACCTCCGATCTCACTTTAGCGCTGGACAAGGCTGGTTTGATCGTCTTGGCGGTACCCTCTCATGCTGTGCGGGAAACGGCCAGACTACTGCAGCCGCTCCTGCGGTCTGGCACGGTTGTGGTCAACACAGCCAAAGGTATCGAAGAGGAAACCCATTTGCGCCTGTCCCAGGTACTGAGGGAAGAACTGCCCGCTGTAGAGCCGGTGGTGCTCTCAGGGCCGAGCCACGCCGAGGAGGTCGGCCTGGATGTTCCTACAGCGGTTGTTGCCGCCTGCCGTCAGCGAAAATTGGCGGAAAAAGTGCAGAATTATTTTATGACCCCAAACTTGCGGGTCTATACCAACCCGGATGTAACGGGGGTGGAATTAGGCGGAGCATTAAAAAATGTCATCGCGCTTTGCACGGGAATTGCTGACGGCTTGGGGTTCGGCGACAACACCAAAGCGGCTTTGATGACCCGGGGGCTGGCCGAGATTGGACGCCTGGGGGTGGCCATGGGCGCTAAAGCCCTCACCTTTGCCGGCCTGACCGGGGTGGGGGATTTGATTGTAACCTGCACCAGCATGCATAGCCGCAACCGCCGGGCAGGGATCTTGCTCGGCCAGGGAACCCCCCTGGCGCAAGTCCTGCAAGAAATAGGCATGGTGGTTGAGGGAGTAAGGACAACACGGGGGGCATATTTTCTGGCCCAAAAGTATAAGGTCGAAATGCCAATAGTGGAGCAGGCGTATCAGGTCTTGTTCGAAGGAGCAAGCCCCTACCAGGCGGTCAGAAATTTGATGCAAAGGGGCAGAACTCACGAGATTGAAGAAGTAGTGACCGACCAAGAGTGGAAAGCATGAAGGCTGTGAGACTGAGGCTTAAACTAATGTTAATTCTGGCCGTCGCCGTAACCTTACCGCTCGTTGGCAGCGGCTATTTGCTGATTAACAGGGCGGAAAAGGCTCTGCTCCTGGAAAAGGAAAATAAGCTCTTTGGCATTGCCCGCGCTCTTAACAACTCCTTATCCGGGGATTTTGACAGTTTGCTCCCACAAGATAAACAGAACGCCTCCCGCGACGCGAAGATCCGCCTCCTAAACGCCAAGCTTGCCCGGATGACTGACCAGATGGCTGCAGCCAATCCCGGTGTGGGTGTGGGATATTATTCCAGGGACCTGGACAGCATCATTACCTATGGCCCCAGTTCCGAGTACCAGGACAAAATCGGCCAGTCCATTGGTCCGGAACACAAAGGCCGCGAAGTGATGGCCAAGGGAATTCCCATGGCGGTCACAGGACCTATGGTAAGAGGCAACATCCTAAACGCTATGGTTCCTATGGTCCGGGACGGCCGGGTTGTCGGCTACGTTTGGGCCAACGAACTGATCGAAAGCGTAGACAAACAGATCCAGGCCATGGAAGCCTTCATGTACTTGGCTTTGGGGGTAGCTTTGCTTTTAGGCCTGGCTATCGCCTTGCCTCTGGCCAACGGAATTTCCAATTCCGTGCAGCGGATTATTAATGGATTAAGGAAGCTCCGTACCGATTTAAGCCACCGTCTGCCGCGGTCCCAGGCGGAATTCGGTGTGATTACCGCTGCCATCAATGAAATGGCCCAAAGTCTGACGGACACCCGTTCACATACGGAAATTATTATAGAAAGCATGGCCGACGGTATTATTACCATAGACACAAACGGCAGGTTGACAGCCGTTAATGATGCGGCAACCCGGATTACGGGCCTGTCCAAGGATATGCTGGGGGCAGCCTATGCGGACCTTTTGCCGCAACACATTAAATTTCACAGCCTGCTCTTGGAAACACTGCGTACCGGCAAGAGCTTCATCAGTCATGAAATCGAATTTCCCCGTCCCGGGGGTGAAACAGTTTCCTTAAGCGTCAGCACCTCCCTGTTGAACAACGGAGAGAACGTACTGGGAGCTGTGGTGGTGTTTAAAGATTTGACTGAACGGAAAGTTTTCGAAGACCGTGTGTCCCGGGTGGACCGCCTGGCAGCTGTGGGGGAATTGGCTGCCGGTGTAGCCCATGAAATCCGCAACCCGCTTACAGCTATCTCCGGCAGTGTGCAAATTTTGCTCGCTGAACTGCCCGCGGCTAATCCGTCACGGCATTTCGGCGATGTAATCATCAAAGAAGTGAACCGCTTAAACGGTGTTGTGGAGGACCTGCTGTATTTCGCCAGGCCCTCCACCAACTACATCTCCCAAGTCCGTCCCGGTGAACTGGTTGAGGAGACCTTGGCCCTGCTTAAGCCCAGCATGAAAAAAGACCTGGTCCTGTTGGAAAAGGAGCTCGACCCCAAGGCGGAGCTGATTTCGGTTGATGTAGGACTAATCAAGCAGGTGTTGGTGAATTTGCTGTTGAACGCGGTCCAGGCCTTACCGTGCCAGGGTGGTAAGGTAAGAGTTGTTACCCGGTCCGTACCCGGTGGTATAAAAATTGCAATAGCTGACACCGGAGAAGGGATTGCGCCGGAAAACCTGTCCCGCATTTTTGATCCCTTTTTCACCACCAAAGACCGCGGTACGGGTCTCGGCCTTGCCGTGAGCAGCAAGATCATTGAAATCCACCACGGGCAGATTGAGGTCGAGAGTAAGCAAGGTCAGGGAAGTACCTTTATTGTCTTTTTGCCTTATGCACCGGGGCACGGAACGGACCAGGGGAGGAACTACGCCAATGCCGGGTAAAGTCAGTATCCTTGTGGCTGATGATGAAGAAAGCCTGCGCCTTGTACTCCAGACAGTCCTGGAAAAGGCCGGCTATGATGTGGATGTGGTAGACAACGGCTTGGATGCCGTAAACAAAGTACGGGAAACGAGTTATGATGTGGTTCTGTTGGATGTGCGGATG
This sequence comes from Bacillota bacterium, assembly GCA_021786555.1. Classification (GTDB taxonomy): domain Bacteria; phylum Bacillota; class Desulfitobacteriia; order Desulfitobacteriales; family JAJXUE01; genus JAJZPO01. Next base: position 3,642 of record JAJYNB010000102.1, read on the forward strand.
CCCCAAATGGACGGATTACAGGCCTTCTACCAGATGCAGGGATTTGCCCCTGAACTGCCCGTCATCTTGATGACGGCCTTTGGCAGCGCCCAGATTGCGGTGGAGGCCATGAAAAGCGGCGCCTTCGACTACATCACCAAGCCCTTTGATGTAGATGAAGTAAAAATCCTGGTCGGGCGGGCCTTGCACATGCGGTCACTGGCCCGGGAAGTTGAATACTTAAAGCGGGAGGTCAAGACCTTAAGCCAGGAAGCTGTTGGCCCCTATCAGCTTATCGGTGAGAGTTCCAGGGTTCAGGACGTGTATAAGAGCATTGGACGGGTGGCTAACTCCAAAGCTACGGTGCTCCTTACCGGTGAGAGCGGCACCGGCAAAGGTTTGGTGGCCAAAACTATTCATTACAGCAGCGAACGCTGGCAGAAACCCTTTATCCAGGTGAATTGCGGAGCTATCCCGTACGGCTTGTTGGAAAGCGAGATCTTCGGGCACGAAAGAGGGGCCTTTACCGGAGCCGTCAGCCAAAAACCCGGCAAATTTGAACTGGCTGAAGGGGGGACCATTTTCCTCGATGAAATTTCAGAGATGGACCTGGCCCTGCAGGTTAAGCTGCTCAGGGTGCTTCAGGAGAGGCAGTTTGAACGGGTAGGAGGAACCAAAACTTTTTCCGTCAATGTACGCGTGATTGCGGCCTCGAACCTTGACCTTCTCGCAGAGACCGGCGAAAACCGCTTTCGCTCTGACCTTTACTACCGCCTCAACGTAATATCGATCCACATGCCATCACTGCGGGAGCGGGGAGATGATATAGCTTTACTGGCTGAATATTTTCTGGCCCGGTTTGCGGCTGAGACCGGGCGGGTGGGGATGATCTTCTCACCCGAAGTGCTCGAAATCTTTAAGCGTTACGCCTGGCCCGGCAATGTACGGGAACTGGAAAATGCAGTGGAACACGCCGTTACCATGAGCAACTCCAGGGTAATCCTGCCGGAGCACCTGCCGTTGAACACCTTTGGAGAAGAGGTCGTTGAACACCACGCTGTGACGTCTACGGGGTTCAGGCCTCTGCGGGAGGTGCTGGCGGAGGTGGAGAAAGGGCATATCACTGAGGCATTGAAGCTCACCAAGGGCAACCGGGCCCATGCTGCAAAACTCTTGCAGATTTCACGCAGGGGACTGATCTATAAGATTCAGGAATATGGCTTGGACTAAGTATCATGCATT
>JAJYNB010000223.1 GCA_021786555.1 Bacillota bacterium
TCCGATCTGTACCCCTACCAGTTCCTGGGGCTTGACACTCCCCTGTTCGTTAATGTCTATCTCCATCTCCAGCTCCAGGTACTCACTGGAAACATGGCCCTTCAAACTGCGGATAAAGGGGCGCAGGTTCTTTTCCTGGCGCCCTTTTTTGGAATAGCGGACATAGGCGATTGATTCCTGCTCCAAAAAGCGCTCCAGTACACTGTCAACCCTCTCCTGGGCCAGGGGCAAAAGCAGCGGTACCCGCACCCTGTACCCGGAGCAATTAAGCACCGCCATCAAAGCCCTGGACTGGTCCGGGATTTCCTCTGCCTCCAACAGAGTAAGCCCCCGGGGCAGCTGACCCTGCAGCTTGTGCATAAATTCTGACGGCAGCATTTCCAGCGACAGTTCGATGTCCACGTATTCCCGCAGGCTGGTGGCGCCCAGAGCCAAGGCCGAACCAAAGGCAAGCTTCGGGTGAGGATTGAACCCCTCGGAAAAAGCCATGGGAATCCCGGCCCGGCGCATGGCCCGCTCGAAGACCCGGGTCAAGTCCAAATGGCCGATGAATTTTGCCTCGTCTTCCTTGGCAAAGGCTGCTCTAATTTTCACCCGCTACACCACCCTTTAGTTCCACACTTACATCGAGTTCCGGACAAACCCCGCAGGCGTAACACCCCAGATGCCGGCAGTCGATGCTGGTAATACCCCGCATGGCCCTCTGGTGCTCTCCGGCCAGGTATTGTTTGCTTACCCCGCTGTCGACATGGTCCCATGGCAGGAGTTCATCATACTCCAAGGCCCTGTTGGCATAAAAATGAGGATCGAGGCCCGCCTCCTGCAGCGCTTCCAGCCAGAGGGGAAACTTGAAGTGCTCAGACCAGCCGTCAAACCTGCACCCTTTGGACCAGGCCGACTCCAGCACTTTGCCCAGTCTGCGGTCCCCTTTGGCGAAGACCGCCTCCAGGAAGCTGGTCTCCGCATCATGCCAGTTGTAGCGCAAGCGGCGGTCCCGCAGCTTTCCTCTGAGATACTCCTGTTTGGCTCTCAAGGAGGTGATGGGTTCCTGCGGCTCCCATTGGAAGGGTGTATGGGCTTTGGGTACAAAGGACGAGGTGCTCACTGTGATAGTGACGTTTCTGCGCCCAGCCCGCAACCCCTGGTCAGCCACCTTTTTGGCCAGATCCACGATTCCGTCCAAGTCAGCTTGTTCCTCCGTGGGCAGGCCAATCATAAAATATAGTTTTACGCTCGACCAGCCTTTGCCAAAGGCCGCCTGGACTGTGCGCAGCAGGTCTTCCTCCGTGACATTCTTATTTATAACGTCCCTCAGGCGCTGGGTGCCTGCCTCCGGCGCAAAGGTAAGGCCCGTTTTCCGCACCTTTTGCACCTCTTCCGCCAGCCCTACGTCAAAAGAATCAATGCGCAGAGAAGGCAGGGAAATGCCCACACCCTTGTCCCTGTATTCCTCCACCAGGGACTTCACCACCGGCTGGACGCAGGTATAATCTCCTGTGGACAAGCTGGTGAGGGAAATCTCGTTATACCCGCTGGAAGAGACCAACTCCCTGGCCTGTTTAAGCAGGGTTTCCGGCCTGCGCTCCCGCACCGGGCGGTAAAGTATGCCCGCCTGGCAGAAGCGGCATCCTCTGGAACAGCCTCTGAGGACCTCCAGCATGACCCGGTCATGCACAATTTCCATATTGGGCACGATAGCTCTATCCGGGAAATAAGCCTGATCTAAATCTTTTACCACCCGCTTGGTTATCACTGCTGGAACCCCGGCATCAACCGGCTGAAAGGATTTCAGCCTGCCGTCTTCCTTGTACTCCACAGTATATAAAGAAGGGACATACACCCCGCCGATACTTGAGGCCCTAGCCAGCACCTCCCGCCGGGTGAGCCCTTGTTCCTTCGCCTGATGCACCAGCTCCAGGAACTCGGGCAGCTGTTCCTCGCTCTCCCCAATCAAAAACAAGTCAATAAAATCCGCCAGGGGTTCAGGGTTATAGGCGCAGGGCCCCCCGGCAATTACCAGTGGGTCTTGTTCCCCCCGCTCAGCGCTCTTAAGAGGTATGCCGCTTAGATCCAGCATGTTGAGGATGTTGCTGAAGCTCATTTCATACTGCAGGGTGAAGCCCACCACATCAAAACTGCGTACCGGCATGTAAGACTCCAAACTAAAAAGCGGCACTTCGTACTTGCGCAGACCCTCTTCCATATCAACCCATGGCGCGAATACCCGCTCCAGCACATACCGGTCGAAGCTGTTCACCAGGTGGTAAAGTATACGGGTGCCCAGATGGGACATCCCCACTTCATACACATCCGGGAACCCAAAAGCCATCCTCACCCCGGCCCTGTCCCAGTCCTTATGTACCGAATTCCATTCATTACCCAGATAGCGCCCCGGCTTCATGACCTTGGGCAAGATTCTTGTCTCCACCACATCCCTGATTTGCTCAGGTGTCAACTCACGCATTTCGTTCCTCCTAGGTTACTATTCAGGCATTCAGAGTTCAGAATACTCCGAGATGATAAACCGCTCTCTCCTCCTGACTCCTGACTTCTGACTCCTGAGCAGTTACCCTCCCAGGTAAGCGTCCCAACTACCCATATTATTGCAGAGTGTATAGAACTAATATTCCATTGAATAGAAGGTTCTACAGGGCGGGAAGGAACTCCTGCTAAGGCAGGCGGTTCACTTGACCTACAGGATAGTCGATGCCCTGTTCAAACATGGCCCGGATCACCTGTGTCTCGGTAAACGTGGCGCAGATGCGGAACTGCTCATCAATGACGTGAATAATGGTAAAACGCTGCGGCAAAACCTGACGGACTACGTCTTTGACCGGGTAATCGGGTTTTACCGCCAGGCTGTACGTCCGGAGCATGCCCCGCGTAACCAGTTCCTCTTTGCGCCGGGTCAGGTAGCGCAGAAAAACGAACTGGGCCTCCTTGTCCTCCTTGCGGGCAGCCAAAAAGACGAAAATACCTGTTAAAACAGGGGTAAAATCAGTATACTTCAGGGCCAGGCAAATTATGCCCAGCACTGCGGTGGAGATCCCGGCGACCTTACCCGCCAAGGCGGCCTGCCGTGTGGCCTTGCGGTACCCGTTCCTGGTATTGAGCCATGCCCTCAGCACCCTGCCCCCATCCAAGGGCAGGGCCGGCAAGAGGTTAAATCCCGCAACAGCCAGGTTAGACTTTATAAAGTAGTCAATGATATCTTGCCCCAACCATCCGGTCCTGCCCAGCACCACTCCCAGTACAGCCAGCACCAGATTGCTGGCGGGCCCGGCCAGAGCCACAGTAACTTCTACCATTGGATCAGTCTCAAATAAGCCCTTAAATCGCGCCACCCCGCCAAAGGGCAAAAGTTCAACTGCCTCAATTTCTACACCAAACCCCTTGGCAGCCAGAATATGCACCCATTCATGTACCAGGACCAGTGCAAACAGCGCCATTGCCTGGGGCCAAACCCCCAGGCCGGCATATAGGGCCATGAGAGCCAGAAAGTACGGGCTTACTTGCAGCTTGATCCCGAAAACATTAAATAGGTGCAACCTAACCCGCCCCCACCTTAAATTTTAGCCGGTTTTCCAACCAGGGATTGAGGATTTAGAGGCTGATTGCTGCGCCGGACCTCCCAGTGCAGCCAGGGCCGTTGCACGGCGGCTGTAAACCCGAGAGTACCCAGGACATCCCCTTTATTGACCTTCTGCTGGTCCTTCACCTTCACTTCCCCCAGATTGGACAGGACTGAAATCAGCCCACCGCCATGGTCTATTTTCACGTATCTCCCCAAAGTTGCCTCACTGCCCACTTTGACCACCGTACCTGCCATGGGGGCTTGTACGGAACTACCCAGGGGGGCAGCTACATCGATGCCCGTATTGTACCTGTTTTTCTGGTCCAGCGGCGAGACTTGCCAGCCGAAGCCCGACACCACGGAACCATTAACAGGCATCTGCATTGGGCCGTTTTTGGCTGCAGCCGCCAGGGTGTTTCCCCCGCTGCCAAGCAAATTCTTTGCCGCGTCATTCAAGGCCACGCTGTAATCGTTTTGGGGTGAAAGAGCAGCCCCAAATATAGCGTAAATAGTGCCTGAAGCGGGGTCACCGCTGTATTTTGAGGCCAGCACAACGAAAAACAGCATTACCGCAGCAATGGTTTGTTTTTGTATTTTACTGAGAAAGTCCAGTGAAAACCTGCGGTTCTGCAAGTTTTTCTTCAACGGCGTCAACTTGTCCCGCTCGTCATCGGCCCAGTAAGACGTCCTGTTCCACCCCTTGTCCTCTTCAGGGTCCTTGTCCCACCTGCGGTCAGAAAAGCCCATCCTTTTTCCCCTCCACACCGGTTTTCCTTAAAAATATATATGGGACAAAGTTAATAAAAATTCCACAACTTGGTAAATGATCTTGCGCCTCAGTAATAAAAAGTATCTCGGACTCATATAAATCGTACTAACAATTCAATCCGGAGAGGAGCGAGGTTTGTGCCCGATAACCCCAATTTGAAGCCAGATCCTGCAGATGTGGAAAAAAACAGGGTAGCAGCAATCCTGGCCTATATCATCTTTTTTATTCCGCTTTTGGCAGCCAAAGACTCAAAATTTGCCATGTACCATTGCAACCAGGGACTAATCCTCTTTCTGGCAGCTGTAATTATCAATGTAGTAGGTTCCTTGGTGCCAATTATCGGCTGGTTTATCATCCTGCCCCTGGGGGACCTTGCTGTCCTGATACTGGCCATTCTGGGCATCGTCAAAGTTTCCCTCGATACCGATTACATAGGTATTGTTCCCAGTCTGGGTAACCATCTGCCGCTTTTGGATTTGGCTTACGCCATGTTCCGGAAAAAAGACAATGATTTGC
>JAJYNB010000230.1 GCA_021786555.1 Bacillota bacterium
GGAAAAGGTGCCCGGGACAGGCCTCTACTGGGCGGAACTGGCTTGGTCGGCGGAGTGCGAGCAGGTGATACATTTAGATGATTTGCTGCTCAGACGGACGCGGTTGGGACTTCTCCTGCCGCAGGGCGGGGCGTCTATCCTGGAAGAAATCAGGGCCAGGGTTTTGCCGTTCCTGGGCTGGGATGAAGAAAAATGGCAGCAGGAGAAAACGGACTATCTTGCTCTGTGGCAGGAAGCTTACAGTCCGCAGCCACTGTCCTAGCAGAATTTGAGTTAGACGGATGTTTACAGGGAGGGAGCCTGGGTTCAGGACGGGCGCCAGGCAGACTGTCAGTGAGAGGAGGGGTTGGATGAGCCGCAGTGAGCTGCTCCTGGCCATTGATGTGGGAACCCAAAGCACCCGGGCCCTGGCCTTTGATGCAGCGGGGAATTTGGTGGATTACGCTCAAATCGTGTATCCTATGGCGTATATTTCGCCTCAGCCGGGCTGGGCTGAGCAGGCGCCTGAGGCTTACTGGGAGTGGGTAGCGGCAGCTGCCCGCCAATTATGGCGGCAGGGGAAAGTGAGCGCGGCAGCAGTCGCGGCTATGGCCCTGACGACCCAGCGCGGGACTGTGGTCTGCCTGGATGAGGCCGGCAAGCCGCTGCGTCCGGCCATCGTCTGGCTGGATCAGCGCCGGGCGGGCAGACTGCCGCCGTTAGGGCCTTTCTGGGCAACCTTATTCAAACTGGCAGGCCTGGAGCGAACCTTGCGTCAGCTTCAGGCCGAAGCCGAGATCAACTGGCTGCGGGAGCAGGAACCGCAGCTCTGGGCCAGGACAAAGCACTTTCTCTTACTGTCGGGTTATCTCCACTTTAAACTGACGGGGTTGTATGTGGATTCTATCGGCAACCAAGTGGGCTACATCCCGTTCGATGTCCGCAGGCAGACTTGGGCGCCCTTGCGGCACTGGAAGTCCAGGGCGCTGCCCGTGGAGCGTAAGCTGCTGCCGCGACTGGTTCCCTCCGGAGCGACGCTGGGTGCCTTGAGCGCGGAGGCGGCGGCTCAGATGGGGCTGAGACCGGGACTCCCGGTGATTGGGGCGGCCTCAGATAAGGCCTGCGAGGTCTTGGGCTCCGGCTGTCTGGAACTTCATCAGGGCTGTGTCGGTTATGGTACGACCGCCACCTTGATCACCAATTCGCACCGCTATATCGAGCCTGTGGCCTTGGTACCGCCTTATCCGAGCGCCGAGCCGGGCGCCTATAACCTGGAGATGCAGACTTACCGGGGGTTCTGGATGGTCTCCTGGTTCAAAGAGCAGTTCGCTCAGGAGGAAATGCGGTTGGCCGGTGAACAAGGAGTGACAGCGGAAGAACTTCTGGAACTGCAGGCGGCCAAGGTCCCGGCTGGTTCCCACGGGCTGGTGCTCCAGCCCTTTTGGTCGCCCGGAGTCCGCTATCCCGGGCCGGAGGCCAAAGGAGCGATTATCGGTTTCGGCGGTATTCATACGAAATATCATGTCTACCGGGCGATCCTGGAAGGTTTGGCCTATGCCATCCGGGACGGCAAGGAACGGATCGAGAAGCGCAGCGGCGTGCCGGTCCTGGAGATCTATGTCTCTGGCGGCGGTTCCCGCAGCGCTCTGGTCATGCAGATTACGGCGGATGTCTTGGGACTGCCGGCGGTGAAAGCGAGTACGGAACAGACATCAGGGCTGGGGGCCGCGATTTTGGCGGCGACAGGGATTGGATGGTACCCGGATGTGCAGACCGCAGTCCGGAGTATGACCCACAGCGGTGCGGTGTTTGAACCTGACCCCAAGTCCGTGGGCCTTTATGACCAGCTTTACCGGCAAGTGTACTTGAACATGTATCCTAAACTTCGCCCGCTCTACCGGGCGGTACAGAGGATCAGCGGCTATCCGGACGACAAACATAGTAAGTATCAAAGCCCACCCAATTAAGCTGGATGGGCTTTGTGTGTTCTTTTAGCCCTTAGCGGCTGAACTTGGCAAGTACATCACTTAAAACGTGGGAAATATCGGTTAAGGTTGTGGCGGTAGCTGATATTTCCTGCGTGGAGTTTACTTGTTTGTCCAAAGTGGCTGACGTCTCCTGGGCAGCCATGGCAAATTGCTTGGCGATAGCTACGGAGCTTTCCTGTACCGCTTCGAGATTGGCTGCCTGTTCAACCAGGGTATCGATACTGCGCAAATTCTCCTGCGCCTTCTCGCCGGTGGTTTCAATGACAGCCGCTAAAGCCGCAATGGACTCGCCTGCCTTTTCCACCACAACGCTGCCGTTTTTAATCCCCGCCAATTCCAGCGTGGTGTCAGAGGCCACGGTCTTAATCATAGCCTGGATTTGAGTAATCAGTTGCATTATCTGGCTGGCGGAAGACGCAGATTCATCCGCCAGTTTTCTGACTTCGTCGGCAACAACGGCAAAACCTCGCCCATACTCTCCCGCCCGGGCCGCTTCGATGGTTGCATTCAGGGCCAACAAATTGGTCTGGGCAGCAATTCCGTTGATGATCGATACTATTTCCTCAATTTTTGCAGCTTCCCGCTTAAGGTGCAGCACCGAATTATTGGTTGTCTCCGCAGCCTCGGCTACATGCTCCATTTCTGTGATAGCAGCGGCGATAGCTTCCTGGCCCGAGGCTGCGGTCTGCCTGGCAGTGCCGGCCAGATGCAGGACTTCATCTGTACTGGTTCTGATACTGCGTGAGGCGGCGCTCATGGCTAAGATCTGACCTTGGGCCTGCTCCATGCCCGCCATCTGTTCTTCCGCACCCGCGCTGAATTCTTCGAGAGAACTCGCTGTGACGGAAAATTCCTTTGCCAGCGCATCAATATGCTTAGCCTGAGCCTGGCTTATAGTATGCGACTTCTCTGCAGCTATTGCTATTTCATCGATGATTGCCTTGATCCCCAGGGACATTTTGTTTGCCTCGAAAGCCAAGATACCCATTTCGTCCTTGGAACGTGCTTGGGCCAGAATATTGATTTCCCCTTTGGCGATTGCTTTTGTGACTTTGATTGTTTCGTTTAAACCAAAGGTAATGTTTCTGTGCAGCAAGTAACTGAAGCCCCCATAAAGGGAGATCGCCACCAGGGAAAGGCCAATGGCGGTAGTTGAAAAGGAGCTTGCAGCTATCCAACTCACTGCCAGCAGGCCAAGCGGCAAACCATTTAAGGCAAGCTTACCCGCCAGAGATTTTTTGTGCAAGGGAATGCCTAGTCTGGTGGTATACATATGTTTAGCGTTAACCATGACAGGCGAGGCCGCATCTATCAGTACTTCCCCCGTGTCCCGGTGGTAGACCTGAACCATTGCCTGCCTGCTTCTGATTTCCCGCATGGCCGACTCCCCGTTGAAGTAGAGCCCTTCCCGCAGTCGATTGGAATGGACTACGGCCAACCCGTCCAGGTCATACAGGCCGAGAAACTCGTTGTTACCCAGGTTTTGTTCTACAACTTCACGCAGTTTGGTCTTCGCGCTCTCCACATCAGGATAATTGTTGAGGACAGATTCCAACTGCCCTGCAATGGTTTGGATAACCGCTAACGCTTTCCTTTTTTGGCCTGGATTGATTTTGATTTCCTTGTTCATTCAAAAACTCCTCCTCAAAATCGGCCATCCTGGATGGCCGCCAGACCGCCCCCCCTACCAAAATCGTACAATATTTTACTAAAATAGTCAAATTATTCTGGAAATTGACATTATGCTACATTACTATGGGTAAGAATGGGCAGAGGGTACACGCTGATCAAAGTGTCAAGGGGACAGGTGCATTGACATTGGCCTAAGCGGATGATGAAATTTGTACACGGAGGTGCATTATGCTTAGATGTGACATCCATGACATCCGAAACAAGAAGTCCTCAGCTTGGGCCAGCTGGGGACTTCTTGGTGTTGGTGCGGGTTAAAATACTATGCTTTGCTGAGCGCATCTTGTACAGCCTCGATTATTCCATCGCTGCTGTGGGTAGCGCCTGAAACCACATCCACATTGGTCGACTGCGCTTGGATAATTTCATCCGGGATAATACTAAAAGGATAGCTGGCATAGCGGGGCGTCTCATAACTGGATAATATTTCAATATCGCTGATCTTACCGTTCTTTACTGTTACCGCAACCTCAAGGCCAGGTCTTTGGCCACGGCCGACCCCTGTGTAAGTTCCATCCTTATACTGTGAGCTGCTGGAGTTATCGCTGTTTACAGCACTGTTATTTGCTTGCGGATTGCTGTTACCGTTGTTGTCTGCTGAGGCACTGCTTCCGTTAAATTTTCTTGCATGTACATTGGAATTATCCCGCGGCACATTACTGCTTAGGAAGGTTTTTGCCGTGTTGTTAGTCATTGTGCTGCCCAACACATTAGCTTCAGAGTATAACCAGGTGAAGGCTGCCAGCGCAATGATGCTGGCAAGCGCGGGACTGAGCTTTTCCTCGCCAAGCCTGATCTGGGTATTGTTTCTAGGGCAAACGCTTGTACACCTTAGGCAGTTTATACATTCTCCGCTATTTACCCGTTCCGATTTGTACAGGTCAATGCCCATTGGACAATCATTTGTGCAAATTCTACAGGTCCCGCAGTCTTTTGTCGGCTTAACTATCTTAAAAATTCTAAGCTTGGACAGAATCCCAAAGACTGCGCCAAGGGGGCATAGGTACCTGCAAAAGAACCTTTCAATAAATGCGGCTCCTATCATGATAAGCGCCAGTATGATTGAACCAAGCGCAAACTGTGATATGGCATCAGAAAGCTGCGGCAACTGGGCGAAAGCGCCCCAAGGGGTGGCAGTGTCAAACACATGACTGCCCTTGGTCCAGATAAAGTAGATAATAATCGTTAAGACT
>JAJYNB010000044.1 GCA_021786555.1 Bacillota bacterium
TCACAGTCTTCTTGTTGATCTCCGCCCGCTGCACCACATTGTCCCTCGGTACAAAGTGGATCAGCTGGGAGCCCAACTCGGCGGCAAAAGCCTTCAGGAGCTCCAACTCGTTATCCACTTTGCGGCTGTTGCAGATTATTCCACCCAATCTCACTCCACCCGACTGGGCGTATTTATAGATGCCTTTGGAAATGTTATTGGCTGCATATAAGGCCATCAGCTCACCGGAGGCAACAATGTAGATTTCCTGAGCTTTGCCTTCCCTGATCGGCATGGCGAAACCGCCGCAAACCACATCCCCCAACACATCATAGAAGACATAATTAAGATCCTCAGTGTAGGCCCCAAGGGACTCCAGCATGTTGATGGAAGTGATAATACCCCTGCCGGCGCACCCAACACCTGGCTCCGGCCCGCCGGATTCCACACAGCGGGTGCCCGCATACCCTTCTTTCAAAATATCATCAAGTTCGATATCCTCTCCTTCATCCCGCAGGGTGTCGAGCACTGTCTTTTGATTCAACCCGTGCAGGAGCAGCCGGGTCGAGTCTGCCTTGGGGTCACAGCCCACTACCATTACCTGCTTGCCCTTTTCCGCCAGGGCCGCCACCGTGTTTTGGGTGGTGGTGGACTTGCCGATACCTCCCTTGCCGTAAATCGCTACTTGCCGCAGTTTCATGTGTACCGCCTCCTAAAGTTTTTTGGGTGAATACCTCTCCTGAAAAAGTGCAAAGGAGCTCCCTGCGAAGGAGAAGCTCCTTTGCTCCAAAAAAGGAGATATTTAAGAAAGCTCTCCGGTGTTACCGGAGAGCTTCTTTGCCCCCTTGCCAGATCCATGGATCTGGACAGACCCTTATGCTGATTTCCTCTTTGAAACAAAGGCGCCCTGCATTACTGCAGAGCGCCCTTGCTTCAAAGTCGTAACAATCAAAAAGCTCGTTGGAGTTCCAACGAGCTTCGTTGCCCGAAATATTATTTTCTATGTGCCAAGTATAGTACGTTGGGAACCGTCGGTCAAGTCAGATATGAGTGTATACAAGTATACTTGCACTGAAGCCTTTCTGCCACCCTTTTGCTGCCCAAAAACACCCCTGAAGTTTCCAGACACATTTTTAATTTGTTTCAGGAACAGGAATATCCCAAGGTACATAATTTATTTCGATAATAGAAATAAATTATGTATTTGAGGAGGAAGTTCAATCATGTGCGGTATAACCGGTTGGATTGACTGGGAAAGAGACCTTACCCAAGCTGGTCCGGTGCTGGATGGGATGACCCGGACCCTGGCGCCCCGGGGGCCGGACGCCTCGGGAAGCTGGATCTCCAGCCGCGCGGCCCTGGGCCACCGGCGGCTGGTGGTAGTGGACCCGGCCGGCGGGGGCCAGCCCATGGTCCGCAAGCAAGGTGAGCATACATATGTTTTAATCTACAACGGAGAATTGTACAATACAGCCGAGCTGCGGAGCGAGCTGGCAGGCCAGGGCTATACTTTCCAGGGCCATTCCGACACGGAAGTTCTCTTGACCGCCTATATGGCATGGGGCAGGGCCTGTGTGAACAAGTTCAATGGCATCTTTGCCTTCGCTGTCTGGGATGAGTATGAGCAAAGTCTGTTTCTGGCCCGGGATCGTCTGGGTGTTAAGCCGCTGTTCTATGCCCAGCGGGGCAGCGCCCTGCTGTTCGCTTCCGAGTTGAAAGCCCTCTTGGCCCACCCCTTCGTAAAGCCCGAGATTGACGAGACCGGTTTGGCTGAAGTCTTGATCATGGGACCTGCCCGAACGCCAGGACACGGCGTATTTTACGGGGTCAGGGAAGTCCGTCCCGGATATTGCCTCATCTACACGAGAGAAGAGCTTCGCCTGGAGCGTTACTGGCGCCTGGAAAGCCGCCCTCACCCGGATGATTTGGATAACACCGTATCAAGGGTGAGGGAGTTGTTTCTGGATACGGTCTCTCGCCAGCTCGTTTCTGACGTGCCTGTCTGCACTTTTCTCTCCGGCGGCCTGGATTCCAGCGCCATCACCGCTGTAGCTGCCCAAGCCTACAGGGAAGCCGGAATCGGCCCTCTGCGAACCTTTTCCATAGACTACAAGGACAACGAGCGGTACTTTCAGGCCAGCGAATTCCAGCCCAACAGCGATACCCCCTGGGCGAAACTCATGGCCGAAGCTTGCGGTACAGACCACACCTCGGTCATTATCGACACCCCCCAGCTGGTGGAAGCACTGGAAGCTGCCGTGCTTGCACGGGATTTGCCCGGTATGGCGGACGTGGATTCCTCCCTCCTCCTCTTCTGCCGCGAAATCAAACAGCAGGCCACCGTGGCCCTGTCAGGTGAATGCGCTGATGAGGTATTTGGCGGGTACCCGTGGTTTCGCAGTGAAGAGGCCCTACATGCAGCCACCTTTCCCTGGTCCAGGAAGTTGGAGGAAAAGACCGGAGTGCTGGCGGAAGATGTGATCAAGGCTGTCAGGCCGCAGGGCTACATGGCTGAACGTTACGAAGAAACTTTAGCCGAAGTGCCCATCTGCCCCGATGATTTGCCCCGGGAAAAAACCATGCGGCAAATGTTTTACCTCAACCTTACCTGGTTCATGACCACCCTCCTGGACCGCAAGGACCGCATGAGCATGGCTACAGGACTGGAGGTGCGGGTCCCCTTCTGCGACCACCGCTTGGTGGAGTACGTCTGGAACGTCCCCTGGAACATGAAGTTCTGTGACCAAAGGGAAAAGGGGCTGCTGCGGCGGGCCCTTAAAGGCATACTGCCTGACACGGTCCTGGCCCGACGCAAAAGCCCTTACCCTAAAACCCATAACCCGGCTTACACCGCCGTGGTAAGCGCCCGTCTGCGGGAAATTCTCCAAGACCCCGCTTCCCCGCTCCGTCCCCTGGTTAACCGCCGGGCGCTGCTGGAGATGACCGAAGACAATAACCAAGTTTTTGACCTGCCCTGGTTTGGCCAGTTGATGACCGGTCCCCAGCTTTTCGCTTATTTGATCCAGTTAGACATCTGGCTGAGGGAGTACAGGGTTAGCATCAAGTAGTCCCTCCTTGCGTGACTGGTGGTTTACTTTGGTACAGTAAAACGGCAAATCTTACGTTGCGCAGGATTTGCCGTTTTTGAATAACTCCTGGTTAATGCCAATCTTGCAGGCGCGATCCATGGCTGGATACAGCCTCTCCCGGTCCGAGTCTAGAGCTGTTTTAGCATGGGCTATTGGAACGGCCTACTATGACCCTCGGCAGCGCCCTTTCTTACTCAGGTAAAAAACTATATCTTGCTGCCCCAGGTAGATGCGGCTTTAGCCAGCTCATCTGCATAGCCCAGAATGCGCTGTTCAATTTCCAGCCGTTTTTGCTCTATGGCCGCAAAGTCCATGGCAGGGACATAGTAGGTCTCCATCCGGTCATGGGCTTCCTTGGCCTGGGCTATATGGGAAATTGCTCTTGCCATGTGTTGATTGAACCTTGCCTCCGCGTCTTTAATCTCTTGAGCATACAGATTTATAACATCGGGATTCAGCTCCACAGACAGGTCAATTCTCTTAAGTAACCCCTGATAATCATCGGGCATCCAGGCAAACGGACCTTCTGCTGTAAACAGGGCAATGCCCTGGCTGCGCAGGATGATGCCGTCTATATCGTCTGGATTTAGAGTGTTGTGGTAGAACTCTACGTCTACTCCCTGTTCCATGGCCCTGCCGCCAAAATTGCCAATGAAGCTGGATTTGCCGCTGCCCGGTTTTCCTTCCACCAGGTAAAGCACCTCTACGCCCTGCATCAGGCTGTCGATGAAATTCACTTTGCCTTGGGGCGAAATGGCCCAGGCAAAGAGATGGCGATCCACCGGGCTTCGGTCATAACGCGGTTCGATTTGGCCCATTAGTTCAGCCCAAGTGTCTGCAAACATGGAGTTTACTATTGGCCAATTCTGAGCCTCGCTGATGTATGATTTCCACTCATTCATGGCCGCCATGGCTTCCTGCAAAGCAAAATAGGCGATACCGAACAGCCGGCCCACCCGCCGGTTTATAACCAGAATGTCCTGTTTTGACTGACGCAGTAAGGGTTCATTCCAATAGTCCCCCAGGTGGATTATTTCATCTACAGCACCAGGATTTTTCGGGTCCACGATGTGGGGAGCCGTACCGTCGATCATGGCTATGCCAAGTTGCGGAAAGACCACGCCGTCGACGGAACCGTTGTCTGATGAGCAGCAGTGCCACTCAGCTCTAAAGCCCCGGCTAATTATATTTGCACAAATCTTTTTCATAAACGTAGATTTTCCCACCCCGGGACCGCCTTTGATAACAAAAATGCGCGTGGAATCCTGGGGAATGATGTAATTGTACAGGGAATAAAATCCCCGGGAAGTGTTGGCGCCCGGGAAAACCTTCATGACCATGCCTTTGCTCACGTCTTTCCCGCCTTTCAAACGTTTTTTCGCCAGATGGTCCATCCCGCCACTCTTCTAGGCCATTGGACTGCCCCCTTCTTACATTAAACTGGCAACCGATACCTTGACCTCTGCTGCACTTTATTGGTCCAGTTACATTAGTATTCAACCTAAACCGATCGGCCACTGTAAAATGCACCCAGCAATTTAGGATGAATCCTCTCCGCATTGGACATTTTATGCTCCACCGGGCTTCAGCCAGGCACAGTCTGGCAAAGCAGCTACAACAATGCACCATCGTTTTGCAATATGCCTCCGTCTCTAGTTTGGTTAAAGTACAAAGCCTCCGGTCTAAGTTGACCGAAGGCTTTGTACTTTAACACAGGCGAACGCTGACTGTTACCACAGAAGTTGACCAGATCGGAA
>JAJYNB010000113.1 GCA_021786555.1 Bacillota bacterium
ATCTAAAACCAATACTTCCACCGCGGAATTGATGTCCTCCAGCTTAAAATAGGCCATGGCTTCGCCCTTTTTGGTTAAGGTTTTGCGGCTGGCGGCAATCACACCGGCCAGAACAACTTTGCACTCATCCTCTGCCTGGGCCAGGTCGGCTATGTTGTGGGAGACAATCTGCTCCAAACGGCCGGAAAACTCCCGCAGGGGGTGACCGCTTAGATACAGCCCCAGCAGTTCTTTCTCCATGGTCAGGACTTCCTTGCTGCCAAACTCCTCCACCTGGGGTATCTTAACCTGTACCGCCCCGGTCTGGCCCAAGTCAAAGAGGGAGATCTGACCGCTGGCCAAATCTCTCTGCCTGCTTTGAGCCACATCCAGACTGGGTTCGAGCATTTGCAGCAGCTGGGCCCGGTTGAGGCCCAGGGAATGAAAAGCGCCGCTTTTGATTAAACTTTCCAAAACCCTTTTGTTTAATACTTTCCCATCCACCCGTCCGCAAAAATCAGCCAGGGAGGAATAGGGGCCGCCAGAGGACCTTTCCCAGATGACAGACTGGACCGCGCCGACCCCGACGTTCTTAATGGCCGCCAGGCCAAACCTGATCCTCTTGCCGCTGATGCTGAAAGTATGGTAGCTTTCGTTCACGTCGGGAGGCAGGATGTCTATCCCCATCTTGCGGCATTCCTCAATATAGAACGATACTTTGTCCGCCGACCCCATAACGCTGGTGAGTAAGGCCGCCATGAATTCGAGGGGGTAATTGGCCTTCAGCCAGGCAGTCTGGTATGAAATAACCGCATAGGCCGTAGCGTGGCCTTTATTAAAACCATACTCGGCAAATTTGGCCATTAAATCGAAGATGGAATCGGCCAGGTCATCGGGCACCCCAAGCCTTACGGCCCCCGGGATAATAATTTCACCCTCCTTGCTGCTCAAGCCATGGACAAAATTACGCCTTTCCTCGTCCATGATTTCCTTTTTCTTTTTACCCATGGCCCGCCGCAGCAGGTCGGCGCGTCCCAGGGAATACCCTGCCAGGTCCCGCGCAATCTGCATCACCTGTTCCTGGTAGACAATTATGCCATAGGTATTGTGCAATATTTCTTCCAGTTTCGGGTGTAAATAAGAGGTCTTGGCGCCGTGTTTGCGCCGGATGAATTCCGGTATCTGTTCCATGGGACCAGGCCGGTAGAGGGCATTAACGGCGATGATATCTTCAAACATAGACGGCTTTAGCTCCTTCAAAATAGCCCGCATGCCCGAACTTTCCAGCTGGAATACTCCTGTTGTCTCTCCCGCAGACAAGAGCCGGTAAGTCTCCCGGTCATCCATGGGAATCGAGCCTAGGTCTAGGGAAATCCCTTTGTGCTCCCGCACCAGGCGGATTGCTTCATCAATAATGGTCAGGTTGCGCAGCCCCAGAAAGTCCATCTTCAAGAGGCCGATTTCCTCCACAGTTTTCATAGGAAACTGTGTAGTCATAAACCCATCGGAGGTCTTCTGCAAGGGCAGGTAATTTGTCAAGGGCTCCCTGGCAATAACTACACCGGCCGCGTGGGTAGAGGCGTGCCGGGGCATGCCTTCAACGGCCATGGCCATCTCGAGCAGTTCCCTGATCTCATCCCTCTCCCTGCTCATCTCCGCTAAATCAGGTGAAACTTCCAAGGCCCGGCGGATGGTCATACCCAGTTCACCGGGGATCAGTTTGGCTACCTTGTCCACTTGAGCCAGGGGGAGACCCAGGGCCCGGCCTACGTCCCGGACTGCTGCCTTGGCTGCCATGGTGCCGAAGGTAATAATCTGGGCCACTTTGTCCGCCCCATACTTGTCCACCACATAATTAATGACTTTTTCCCGTCCTTCCGGGTCAAAGTCGATATCGATATCGGGCATGCTTACCCGCTCAGGATTCAGGAACCGTTCGAACAAAAGCCCGTACTGGAGCGGATTTACGGTAGTGATCCCAAGCAGATAAGCCACCAAACTGCCTGCAGCCGACCCCCGCCCCGGCCCCACTGTCACACCATTGTTCCTGGCGTAGGCGCAGAAGTCAGCTACAATCAAGAAATAGCCCGAAAAGCCTGTTTGGGATATTATCCCCAGCTCATAGTCCAGCCGCTGCCTGGCCTCAGGCCTCCCTTCCCCGAAATAAAGTTTCAGGTTCTCAAGGCATTTCTCTGCCAGGAAAGAATCGAGGGTATGTCCTTCGGGTACGGTAAAATAGGGCAGGTGAGACTGGCCGAAAGTGAAGTCCAGCCGGCAGCGCCCGGCAATCCGCGCAGTGTTTGCCAGAGCCTCGGGGTATTCGCCAAAGAGCAGGTGCATATCGGAAGCTGATTTCAGATAAAATTCGTCGCTGGCGAAACTGAGCCTGCCCGTGTCATTCACGGTCCGCCCGGTCTGGATGCACAGGAGCACATCCTGCACCCTGGCATCGCTCCTGCTCACATAGTGCAGGTCGTTGGTGGCCACCAGGGGAATTCCTGTTTCTCTGCTGATCCCAATCAACGCACCGTTGACCTTGCGCTGCTCTGCCAGCCCGTGGTCCTGAAGTTCGAGAAAGAAATTGCCCGGGCCGAAAATCTCCTGGTATTCCAAAGCTTTTTCCCTGGCCTTTTGAGTCTGGTCCCGGATAATCAGGCTGGCAACCTCCCCTGCCAGGCAGGCGCTCAGCGCGATGAGTCCCTGGCTGTGCCGGCGCAGAAGTTCCTTGTCCACCCTGGGCTTGTAGTAAAATCCCTCCAGGTAGGCCTGGGAAACCAACTGCAGCAAGTTCTTGTACCCCTGTTCATTTTCCGCCAGAAGCACGAGGTGGTTGGGCGAATCATCCAGTTGGGGTGACTTGTCGAAGCGGCTGCGGGGCGCCACATACACTTCACAGCCCAAAATAGGCTTAATCCCCTGGCTTTTCGCCTCTTTATAAAAATCCATCACACCGTACATGACGCCGTGGTCGGTAATAGCCAAAGCCTTCATCCCCTGCTCCCGGGCAGCGGAAATCAACTGCTTGATCCGGGCAGCGCCGTCCAGGAGGCTGTATTCAGTATGTACATGAAGGTGTACATACCCGCCATTGGTATCATGTGTATTTTCAGACGCCACTGGGATTCAGCATCCTTCCCGTATTGGTATCATTCGCCTTAGGAGTTAATTTTTGAAAGTAGGCACTTAGCCTTTGTAGTAATTGTAACAGTTCACTCAACGAATTGTCTAACTACACTCTATTGTGCCACAAAATTACCGGGCGTTTTCACAGAGGGAACGTCTATTTGTTCATCCAAGTCTCTTGACAGGTTTTAATATCCCCCATATAATACCGGTAATTTGGGCAAGCGGAAAAATCAATTAACCAAATGGTTAATTGAAGAAAGGGGGAGCGCGGTGGCTCTGGAGCAATGGATTAAGAAGCACGTTTTAGTATTGTACATACCTAGTTATGAATTTTTCAACAGCCTGCATGTTTTAGGTCATCCGGAACATCACACAACCCGTTTGAAATGGGTGGAAGAAACCTTAAAAGCGCTGCCGGCTCATCTCCTGCGGGAACTTGAGTATTTCAAGGTTTTGTCAAACGAGTACCTGGATATTATGGATGCCCTGGAGCCGTGGTGTACGCCTCTCTATGATTCGGTTGAAGCGGGTATCGAGCAGATCGAAACCCTTCCGTTAGAGAAGTTTGTCGCGACCATGCTTGGGCCAAATTTCCATCCCCACAAAGTCAGCGCCTGGCTTAATGGGGAAAGAGACGAGTTATTTCACCAGCTAAAACCTGAACACCGGGAAATGATTAATCATCCCTTGACCACCAAGGCTAGATTTATTGATTTTCTCCACCAATACCTTCCTTACTTTCAAAAGGAGCAGCGCCGAATTGAGCCATGGCTTATCCGGGCTGTTTATGAAGCTCAGGAACGGATTGAAAAAGAACCTGTCAAGTTCATGGAGGAGATTCATCCCCGGCTGCGCCTGCATGACTATTATCTCGAATTTCACAAGTACAAGACCTTCCGGTTTGCCTACCAGGACTTGCAGCAGGTCTACATCAAGCCATCAACCTTCATTTCCCCTCACTTGCTGCTGGGTATCTATACTGAGCGGCTATCGGTAGCCCTTTTAATCGATGTCCCTGGAACTACGGAGAAAAAATCAATTCCCGCTGACTTTATCCGGACGATGAAAGCCTTGAGCGACTCCACCCGGGTGTCAATCTTTAAATCCCTGCTCGGTCATCCTTATTGTATCCAACAATTAGCCGACCTGCATGGCGTGAGTGAACCGGCGGTTTCCAAACATATCAAGCTGCTGGCCGAGGCGGAACTTATCTGGGGTGAGCGGAGAGGACACTACGTGTTTTACAAAGGTATTCCTTCACGCCTGGAAATGTTTACTGTGGATATCCACCAGTTTCTTGACATGCCTGACCCCAATTCAGGTTGAGACACGGAGCTATTGGTTTAAGGAGGTGAAATTTAATGTTAAAAGTAGCGAGAGCCACTTTTGTGCGCAACACCATAAGCATGTTTCGAGCCTATCCTTGGTCCTTCTTTATCGGGCATATCTTGTCAGGGGTTTATACTGTCTTATTTGCTTACCTGACCTATACCTATGTCTTTGCAGGAAAGCTCGATGAGAGCTTTACGAGGTTTGCGGGTACCGGGGATTACCTGACCTACGTAATTCTAGGCGGAATGCTTTATCCTTTTGCAGTCTCAACTTTAATGAATGTGAGCCGGGCCTTGATTACCGAACTGCGGGAAGGGACTTTTGAAGCATTGCTGCTTACACCTTCTTCCCGTAAAGGATATTTTCTGGGTAATGTAACCCAGCAAA
>JAJYNB010000278.1 GCA_021786555.1 Bacillota bacterium
GAACGGACACGATGCATGGCTTTATCCTGAAGAACTGTTTCCAAAGAAGGAAGCTGTTTTCCATCCTTATGTTTTTACAAATGATGAAATAAGCAGGTTCTTGGAAGCTGCAAGACACATCCCTTATAATAAGCAGCACCCCTATCGGCATCTCGTGCTACCTCTCCTTTTCCGCACCCTTTACTGCTGTGGGCTCAGGATATCAGAAGCCTTGAATCTGAAGATAAAGGATATTGACCTGAAGGAAGGGGTACTGCTGATCCATGACACAAAAGGTTACCGTGATAGGCTGATACCCTTAAACGGTGACCTGCATGCCCGATATCTCCGGTATTATGCAGAAGTCCTACAGGGACAAACAGAGAATTTCCCCTTTTTCCCTTCCACAGGCGGCGACTGTTACCGGCAGGAATCCATTGGAGTTGTTTACAGGAAGTTGCTATGGGAATGTGGTATTTCCTATGGTGGAAGGAAGAAAGGACCCCATCTACATAGCCTAAGGCACACATTTTCCGTCCACTGCTTACAGAAATGCATCTCGGGCGGAGTGGACCTACAGGAAATCCTGCCTGTCCTGTCGGCTTACCTTGGACACAGGACATTTTGGGGAACGCAGAAATATCTGCACCTGACGGCAGAGCTTTTCCCTGAAATACTGGACGTTGTCGAGAGGCACTGTGCAGGAATCATTCCAAAAGTAGGTGCACAGGATGAATAAAAAAGAAGAATTCGCATACTTACTTACCCGTTTCCTGTCAGAATACCTGCCAGGGCAGAAGAACCTGAGCGGGAATACCATACTGTCGTACCGCCAGATATTCTCCATGTTCCTCATTTTCCTGAGGGATGAAAAAGGTGTTCCTGTTGAAAAGATGGAAATCAAGTATCTTGACAGTGGGAACCTTACCGGTTTCTTGTCTTGGCTGGAAAACAGCCGCGGGAACTCGGTTTCTACCAGGAACCAGAGGCTTGCTGCATTTCATGCATTTGCAAGGTATGTGATGTTCGTGCGGCCAGACCTGATTTATGAGTGTCAGCGGATTCTCGGTGTCGGATTCAAGAAATCAGATAAGACCATTGTGCATTATCTTTCTGAGGAAAACATGCAGAGGCTTCTGGCCCAACCGAACCAGATGAACAGATCCGACCGCCAGGATGCCGCACTGCTGAGTCTCCTGTATGATTCTGCCGCTCGTGTTCAGGAACTGATTGACTTGAATGTCCGGGATGTCAGGTCATCTTCACCTGCGGTACTGACATTGACAGGAAAAGGCAGGAAGACCAGGCAGATTCCATTGATGAAGGAAACGGCTGAACTGATGAAGCAGTACATGTCAGAAAACAAGCTGAATTCAAAAGAATCCATGGACAAGCCTCTGTTCATCAATCATATGCAGGGGCGTTTTACAAGGCCTGGCATTACCTACATCATAAATAAATACTGCAAAAAAGCATTCAAGGATGGTGAGATTCCTTTTCCCGTCACCCCGCATGTGTTTCGGCACAGCCGCAGCATGCACATGCTCCATGCCGGTGTAAATATTTACTACATCAAGGAATTCCTTGGACACTCTGATTTATCAACAACAGAAAACTTTTACGTGAGGGCAGATACCGAAATGAAGCGAAAGGCACTGGAAAAGGTAAGTCCATCAGCCATACCCCCGGCATCCGAAAATATTCCTTGTTGGAAACAGGATGATAGCCTTCTGGACTGGCTGAAATCGTTTGGCTGATTCCTATGATGTCATGATTTTATGGAAAGATATTTTCTCTGGAATCGTTGAATTTTACGGAATTAGGGAAATGTCTTTCTATAAAATCTTTCTTTCGATAAAGATATCCCATAAATTCAGAAACACTCAGTTTCGGTGGGATTTTCACATATATGTGTACGTGATCTAAACTGATGCTTCCTTCCACCAACTCTACATCCTTGTACTCACACAACGTCCTTAATATTTCCCCGACTTCCCTCCTGATCTCCTTAAAGAAGACTTTCCGGCGATATTTCGGGATAAATATGATATGATAACTACAATCCCATCGGGTGTGGGATAAGCTATTCGCACCCATGGGTACCGTCCTCCTTTGCTTGAGACTTGGGTGGCGAAACCAACTCTCATTATAGCAAAGGAGGACTTTTTCACATCATACCTCACGGCACTTCCTGTTCAGTTCTCCCACGCATAGCGTGGGGCTTAATATTTGAGTTAATAAATATCAAACTTACAGACGTTGATTTTCACTACTGTCAAATACGGATAAACAAAGGGAAAGGGAACAAGGATCGCATTGTCCCGTTCCCCCAGTCATTTAAGGAATTGTTGGCCATGCACGCTGATTCAATGGCCAAAAAGCAAGCTGTTTACCTGTTTGAATCATCCTGGAAGAAGAAATATACAGACCGTGGTATCCGGAAGATACTGGCTAAGTATTCAGAAGAAGCCAGACTAGTACAGAATCTATCTCCGCATAAATTACGGCACTTTTTGTTAACTTGGCTGAAAAAGCAGGGTATAGATGATGCACTTATTCAACCATATTCTGGTCACGAAAGCCGAAAATCCCTTGAGGTATATTCAAGGCTAGCTATCACTGATGTCCAACAAGAATATAACGAGGTTATAAATAAGTTTCCCATATAGTCCCATCTACTTTGCGGGTGGTGACAGCTTCGCTGGTACTACCCCGGAAAGGCTGTTTCTTTTTCTGCGTTTCCACGATCGCCATTTTTGCCAAAAAACGTAGTTTAAAGGAATATAGCGAAAATGTGTCGAATATTTTAAGGTCACGCTTAAAGTTGCAGCAAAGATTCGAAAATGACGCTTGACTTAAACGAGTGCCAAGTGTAGTCTGGAAAAGTGTTTTTCGAGGCAAATAAAAACCGGAAAGGTTGGACTTGATGTTTGACCTGCACTGCCATATCCTGCCCGGAGTCGACGATGGCGCGGACTCTTGGGAGGAAAGCCTGGAAATGGCGAGAATCTCCCTGGACAGCGGGGTGCGAACCGTCGTAGCTACACCCCATATGTCCCCGGATTTAAGTCCCGAACAGGTTTCGCGTCTGGTTGAGGAATTGGGGCTTCGCTTGTCTGCTCAGGGCCTGCCGCTCAAGGTAGTGCCTGGAATGGAAGCCCGTCTGGAACCGGACCTGCCGGAGCTGCTGCGGTCCGGCAGGGTTTTGCCGGTTGGCGGCAGGTATCTGTTGCTGGAACTGCCTCATTTTTCCCTGCCTGTTTACACCGGGGAATTGCTGTTCAAAGTAATGCTCTCAGGCTATCAGGTGATACTGGCTCACCCGGAGCGCAACGCCAGGGTAATGGAGAACCCTGGGCTGGTTTTTGAGTGGGTGAGCAGGGGGATGCTGGTGCAGGTAAATTCGGGCAGTATTTTGGGAAAATTCGGCTCGCGCGTCAGGCAGGCTGCCGAGATGTTGGTCAAAGCGGGCTTGGTGCATTTTCTGGGTTCTGATGCCCACTCAGCCTCCGGCCGCCGGCCCGACATGGGTGAAGCGGTGAAGGTTTTGGGCAGGTTAACCCCCATGGCACAGGAGATAGCCGCGCTGAACGGGCATCTGCTTCTGCAGGGAGACTTTGCTCCGCCGGAGGGTGCGGCCCAGCCTCCCGGCACAGGTGGCTGGAGGCGATGGTGGCGCCGCTAATCAGATTTAGAACTTTTGGAGGTAGTGGTTCCGACTATGAAGAAGTTAAAGAAGGTATTCCTGTTTGTGCTGTTTCAGTTTTTTTTCGGCGCCATGCTCGCTCCTTTTTTAATTTTCTGGGGTCCTTTTAGCTCCGTTAAGGCTTACGCCGTAGGTGCGGTGGTAACTTCCAGGCACCCTCAGTTTATCAAACTCTTCCTCAGCGATGCGCAGGTCAAGCAAATCCTGCAGGCTGAGCAGCAGCGCGAGGAGGTATCATCAACCGGGGGATTAGGGGCAACCCAGACTACCAATGTGGTTGATACAGGCGGCATACAGATTAAAGATATACGGGGCAGGACCTACCGCGGCAAAGTAATGTTGATTCAGGATCCTGCCAGGGTCCAGGTGGCGGTAACAAACGCTATGGGTGAATCAGGAGAACGGGTCAGTGAAATGGCCAAGCGGCTTGGAGCTGTAGCTGCCATCAATGCCGGCGGCTTCAACGACCCCAACGGCAAGGGCAACGGCGGTTTCCCTATGGGAGCAGTTATCCATGCCGGCAAGGTTTTGTACGATGACTCCAACGGTGCGTCGCAGGCCATAATCGGGATTGATACTAAGGGTAAACTGATAGTGGACACCATGACTACACATCAAGCCATGGCCCGGGGAATCCAGGAAGCAATCAGCTTTTACCCGTCGCTGGTACAAGACGGCCGGGGCGTCGTTAAAGGTGACGGGGGATGGGGCGTTGGTCCCCGAACTGCCATCGGCCAGCTGGCCGACGGTACGATTATGTTTGTGGTGATTGATGGCCGGCAGATCCAGAGCCTTGGCGCCACTCTGCGGGATTTGCAGCAGATTTTCCTTGACTATGGAGCTGTGACCGCGGTCAATTTGGACGGTGGTTCCTCTACCACTTTGTATTACGACGGACAGATTATTAACAGGCCGGCAGATATTTTTGGCGAACGCTACGTACCGACAGCCTTCGTGGTTATGCCCAAGGAGTGATAAAGAGTGCGCAAGTTGAGAACCGTCGTGGTTTGGGGTTTGATTTCCCTGCTCATGCAAGTTGGCTTTCTCTACTACGTGGAGCATCAAATTGACGCCGGCACAGTTTCAGCAGCCGCGCCTCAGCCGCCGGTGATTGTCCAG
>JAJYNB010000349.1 GCA_021786555.1 Bacillota bacterium
CAGAAACCCTTACTTTCATTGCCGAAAACCCTTACTTTGACTGCCGAATTCCCTTACTTTCATTGCCGAAATCTCTGCTCTTTGGATTGCCGTTTACATGCAGTTGGCTGCACGCGTAAAATAGGTTGATTTCATACGCGATTCACACAGAAATACAATATCATCAATTAGATGATTTGTAAGCAGAAGTCCGTCTAATAAAGGTTTTTTCATTTGTAAAAGCATCACCATTCTTCATAAGATATACCAATAAATGGTATTCAAAATAATTATGGTGACCTTTTTACAAAGTCAAGTGTTTTCTGTAAGTTTTAAGCATTTTATCAATATCTTTTTGCTCATTTTATCGGGGGGAATTGTCTTCCTTTTTATGTCAGGCTAGCCTGATGACATTGGGAGTCTACCCCCACCGAAGCAGGGTACGGGGTACCACTCCCACTTGTAGAAGTGGGAGTCTCACGATTGGATGAATTGAAGTTTCATGTTTTGTTCAGGGGAAAGAGCGTCAGCAGTTCGCGTAGTCCTCGGGCCAACCCTGGCCTGGGCTCCGACGATTGCCGTACCACCATCTCAGCCATGCCGCCCAGGGTGTGTACCCTGCCTAAACTCCAGGTTAAGGCAGCAGGTCCGGCTGCTTCGCCCGGCTGAAATGCCGCCCAGGCAGCAGACCATTTTCCCGTTGCTGCATAACACTGAGTCTGTAGCAGACTAATCAGACTTTTGACGCCGGCATTCTTTTTTTCCTTGTCCCCTTCTGGGCCAGATTCCGCCTTTAGCCCTGCCCTGCTCAAGAGGTCCAGGGCCGAATCAAACGCTCCATACTCGATACAGACTTGCGCCGCCTGGGTGAGCCCTTGCTCCCAGCCGGGCATACTCTCCACCACGCCGCATATCGCAGCCAGCAAATTCTTCTGCCGCAGCTGCAGCGGCCAGCGCAGCAGGGCCAGCATTTCTGCCTGGGCTTCAGCCTCCTCCTGCCGGTTGAGTTTCAGTAACCTCACTTTGCCCCAATAGAGGTAGACATGGATTACCCTAAAGAGCCTGGCCCGCAGCCCCGCCCCTGGAGCACTCTTTAAACTTCGCAAATCCTCTTCTGCCCTGGGCCAGGCTTGCATCAGCCAGTCGAGCACGCACAAAGAGGTGATGGCTTCCGTGTAAAAAGGGGAATTCCGGGTAATCCCTCGCAAATGCTGGCAAGCTTGCTCAAAGCAGCCTGACTTTAACAAATACTGTCCGCGCAGATAACTTAACCCCTCGTGCTGCGACCGGTCGTCTGCATCCGGGATATTTATGCGGGAGATAATCTCCCTGGCCAGCTCCGGCTGGTCCGCCGCCAGCAGGGCTGATGCGAGCCTGGCGTACCCTGCCCCTCCCTCCAGGTCAAAATTGGCCTGGATAAACTCCCGCAGCTCTGATAACCCCATGAATTTGCCCACTACCTGCAGCAAGGCTGCCAGTACTTCCGGCTGTTGCGCGGCACAGGTCAGAGACTCCAGGTAATATCCCGCCGCCCGCCTGTAATCATACAGTTCCCTGGCCAAATCCCCCAGAGCGTTCCAGGCAAGGAAAGAACCGCTCCCCAGTGCAGATGAATAAAGAAAGGGCGCCTCCCCTTTGCTCAGACAAGTTTCGAAGGCCCTGGCAGCGAGAGCATATTTGCCCATCTCCTGACAGACCCGTCCCTGTAGCAGGTACAGGTCGGTAAAGTCCGGGTGGCTCTCTATCCCCCGGGCCAGAACCGCCAGGCTGGCTTCCCGTTCTCCCAGGGCCAGGTATGCCCAGGCCAATTTGCCAACCAGGTCGGGAAAATACCCAACCTCAGGGGAAGACCGCCGCCACACCTTCTCCAACTGCCCTTTTGCCTGGCCCGGACTCCCGGCCCTTAAGTATTCCATGCCGAGGTTAAAGCGGTTGAACAAGTCCCGCGGTTCCTGCCGCACTACTTCCCGCAGGATTTTCAGGTTGCGCTGAATCTTACTCTTGCCCGAGACTTCCCCGTCAAGATAGCCGTAGTGATAAATCTTCAGGGGAACTGCCTTGACCCTGCGCCCCGGCTCACTAAGGATGCGCTCATGGATCCGCCCCTGATAACGAAATTGGGGCAGGTTTCTCAGCAGCCTAACCTGGAGGTTCGTGACCCGGTTCAAGCCCGGGCTTTTGCCAAGGTAGCTGACGGTTTGCAGTAAGAACCCATCGACGTCCGTCTCCCTGGTCAGGCCGGGAATTTGCTCCCGTCCTTCCCTGCTTAACACATCGTCTGCGTCCATAAACATTACCCACTCCCCCCCGGCCTGCTCCAGGGCAAAGTTTTTGGCTCGGCTAAAATCCTCCTGCCAGGCCTGGTAGAAGACTTTGGCTCCCAGTTCCCCGGCAATTTCCACCGTACGGTCCGTAGAACCGGTATCCACAAGAATAATCTCACCGGCCAGCCCATCCATGCTCTCGATGCAGCGGGCGATGTTTTTTTCCTCGTCTTTAGCAACGATGCACAGGGACAGCATCAGTTCAGCCATTCTGACTGCCCCCGGTTTCTTGGCTGGATTGACAACGCAAAAGTTCCTCCACCCTCTCCGCTGCGCTAAGACAGTCAGGGTTAAGTCCTAATGCCCGGCGGTAACACTCTATGGCGTCCTCCACTTTGCCCAAGCTGAAATAGGCCTGGCCCAGGGCCAGGTAGGCCCGGTACCCCGTGTAAGCCTGATCACGCATCAGCAGGGGGGATGCCAGGCTTCCCATGGCCAGGCACTGGCGGAAAAATCCCACAGCCTGGGCGTAACGTTCCAACCCCAGGCAGGCTGCACCCAGCAAATAAACCAAGTCTGGATAATCCGGATAGTGAATAACCCCTTCCCGGCAAACTTCCAGCGCTTCCCGATAACGCTCCAGTTGACAGTATCCCGTGCCCAAGAGTTTATACAGTTTGGCGCCGTAATAAGCCCTTTTATCGAGAAGGCGGCAGGACTCCAGGGCAGCCTTTACTGCCTCTTCCAGCCGTCCGGCCCGGAAGTACTCCTGGGCCAGGCTGAGATAGTTGAAGGCATCCGGGCTTCGCTCAATCTCCGCCCGAATAATACCAAAGTTGCGGTTGGATTTATCCTTCTTCTGTTCGTACTGACTTAAGTAGCCATAATGCAGACACCTTGCCTCCGGCACTGCCAAAAAGCCTTTCAGGTCTGCCGGTATTCCCAGCAGCTGCTCATGCAGGGGACGGGTATAACGGTAGCAGCTCCTGTTGCGAAAAATCTTCAAATATAAATAGGTCTCCAGGTCCGTTCCGGCGTTCTCCCCGTGGAAATTTACCATGGTAATAAACAGCCCTTCCACGTCCCGCCGCTGCAGAAAGGGTCTTAGCAGGATGGCGGACCCGGGAGCTAGTTCCTCATCGGCATCCATAACTAAGACCCACTCCCCGCCGGCTTGCTCCAGGGAGTAATTACGCGCTGAGCTGAAATCATCGACCCAGGCAAATGAAAATACCCTCGCGCCGAATCTCTCCGCTGCTGCTCTGGTGTCATCCGCGGAACCGGTATCGACAATTACGATTTCGTCCGCCAGGCCATAAACGCTGCTCAGGCAGCGGGGCAGGTTTTCAGCCTCATCCTTTACAATCATGCACAGGCTGACCTGCGGCTTGTTCTCACCCATAGCAATCGCACCTCAATCGCAGTGAAATAGGACGCACGTTGAGGTCGACCTCACGGTCGACACCCCCTCACAGAACCGGACGTGTCAGAGGGACAGGTCCGTTGACACCTCACCATTTCCCACTGTCAAGGGGACAGGTCCTCAGTTAAGTTAATGTCAAGGGACCTGTCCCCCTGACATGAGCCTAGTTAGTGTCAAGGGACCTGTCCCCCTGACATGAGCCTAGTTAGTGTCAAGGGACCTGTCCCCCTGACATACCAGCTGGCGGCAGTGGTCGAGCCTGGCCCGGTAGTTGGCCAGGACAGGGACGCCGGGAAAATCTTGCTCACTCTGCTGCAGTGCGCGGTCAGCCTCATCCAGGAAAAGCCGCACCAAAAAATCGCAGTCTGCCTGAGAACATCCCAATTCTTTTAGCTCCCTGTCCGGGTCTGGGACTTCCCCCAGCAGCCAGCGGCAGCCCCAGCTAAGCAGAGTGGCTTCCCTGGCCCGGTGGTGGTCTGGACCGCATAGTCCTAAGGCTGCTGCCGCCTCACGATATGCTCCCGTTTTCCAGTGCAGTATCCCTTGCAGGAATATGTAGTCAGGCGGCAGTTGACCGCGGTACCTGCTCAAGAACTCCTGCGCAATCTTCAACAACCCTGCCTCGTGGCATATCTCAGCCAAAGTCAGGTAGCGCTCTTCCCCGCCGCCCTCTATCAGAGATTCCAGCTTGGCGAGTTCTCCCTCCCCGTTACCCGCCAGGCAGCGGGCCAAAGACAGCAGGGCCGGCCGGTATCCCGCTTCCTGCTTCAGTGCTTTGCGCAGGGCTGAAACCGCCTCATCGCGTTGTCCAAGCTGGAGGTAGGCCTGAGCAATGGAATAATGGGCTTTATAGCTGGTTAGACCCGGATCGCGGGCATAACCATGCGGCACCAGGCCTTCCAATGCTGCAGCCTGGTAAAATGCGCCCAGGGCCTGAGGATACTGGCCTTTGCCGGCCAGGGCGATTCCCCGCAAGTATACCAAGTCGGCATAATCAGGGTAAACCTCCAGGCTCACTTCCGTCTCCTGCAGAGCTTCATCCCAGGCTTGGAGCTGCAGCAAACACTGGATTTGTACCCTACAGCAGGCGCTCAGCCACATTGGTCCACCCGACTGGAGTTTCCGGGCCA
>JAJYNB010000006.1 GCA_021786555.1 Bacillota bacterium
TATAGGCCGGGGGAAAGGTTTAGACCAGGCATAACCTAGTAAAACGACTAAGCCGTCCCGGAAAAGGGCGGCTTAGGAAGGACACATTTGGAAAGATACAGTTTAAAAACCAGGGTGCCGGAATACAAGCGGCCTTAGTAACCAGAATTGGATCTGGTCTGTTCAGGATCACAGTTCGATAAGAAACTTCACCTGAGGGGGACTTTCCAGGAGGTCCTTGAACTTTCTGGAGGCCTCCTGAAAATAGGCTGTTTCACCGTGAGCTTTAAACGCCTGGTCATCCTTGTATTTTTCAAAAAAGATGATTTCGGTCGGGTCTTTCTTCGCCACATGGGGTATGTACATCAAACAGCCATCTTCGTTGGCCCTGACTTCCTTGGCCAGTTGGGCGCATACTTTTGCCAGTTCGGCCTCTTTGCCGGGCTTCGCTTTCAGGGTTGCTATTAAAGTATACATTGCCAATCATCTCCTTTAATAAGTCATGTGTACTGGTTTCAGGCCTTCTGCTTGAGCGAAATGATTCTTTCTACAATCTAATATATATTCCTTCAAGGAAAGGAAATAACAAAGTCTCCTTCTTGGACTGTTTGTCCCCTCCGTTATTTGGAAATAATACTAACAGACAAATTGGAGGAGATGGCATTCTGATGAAAAAGGCTTTGGCATTAGCCATGTTACTGGTTTTGGGGGCTCTCTTGACGGGCTGGCTGGCCCGGCCGGAGGCTCAGGCTGAACCTGCTGTAGGAAAGGAGTTAATCCGCTTCCACGTCCTGGCTAATTCGGACTCGGACGCAGATCAGTTACTTAAGCGGCAGGTGCGGGACGCAATCCTGGCTAAATTCAGTCCTATCTTGGCTAAATCTCTCTCTTTGGAGGCTTCCCGCCAGATAGTCAAGGATAATCTTGGGGCCATGGAGAAAGAAGCATCTAAGGTCATTGCTGCTAAAGGTAAAAACTATCCCGTAAGGGCGGAGTACGGCTATTTCAACTTTCCGGTTAAGTCTTACGGAGACTTGACCCTGGCGGCGGGGCGCTATGAAGCGGTCCGGGTGATCATCGGCGAGGGCAAAGGTGCCAATTGGTGGTGTGTGCTCTTCCCACCCCTCTGCTTTGTCGATATCACTACTTCCCTGGCCCATAACCCGGGCCTGGAGCAGGGGCTGGCCCAAAACGGGAACGACCAGGTGAAACCCCTGGTCAGGTTCAAAATCGTGGAAGTTATCAAGGATTGGCTGGGATTATAACCAATACCAGCGCTTAACCGGCATGTTTGCCGGTTTTTGCTTAGTCAGGAACCAGCCGCTGAGGGCCAGCAATTCATGCCCTGATGCTGTAGAGATAGACCATGCCCAAGAGGAGGCCCACTTCCAGGGCGAAGAGGAGGCTGAAAAACACCGCAGGGTAGAGGAAGACCTTCTTGCTGGACTTTTCCGCCCGCACCGTCTTGTAGGTGAAAAAACCTGCCAGGACGATGGTCACGCCAAAGGTCCCCAGGAGACTAAACCAATTATAAAACATGAACCGGATGATGTGTTGCACGATAAGCAAGCTTGCAGCACCTCCATCTTAAAAAAGGCCCAACCGGCGGGGTTGGGTCAGGCTGTTGAAAAACTTCGTCTAGCTGCGTCACAGGGGTATCTGCCGTCCTCAGCGTACGTCCAAGTACGCTTCCGGCGGCGGACACCCCGGTTCCTTGCTATACTCGTTTTTGAACAGCCTGCTTCATATGCCGAGGAGTTCGCGCAGTTTCTTGGATTGGGTCCGGCTTACCGGGACTTCGCTTTTTTCCTGGTCATCAACGATCAAAGTATAAGTGCCGTTGAAAAAGGGAACGAGCTCTTTGGTCTTGCGGATGTTAACGAGGTAGCAGCGGTGGGAGCGGAAGAAAATGTTGGGGTTCAGGCGGCTTTCCATTTCCTTTAACGTGAAACGGGTGAGATATTTTTCCGTGTTGGTCTTGACGTATACGTAGTCGTTATCAGTATAGGCGTAGATGATGTCTTCCTCATGCAGGAGGATGGTCTTGCCGCGGTGCTCCACGGGAATCATGTCCGCCCCCAGGGAAGGTTTCGCTTCGGGTTGGTTGATTGGGGCAGAGGCGGGAACGCTCTCAATCTGGGACTCCATCCGCTTGTGAACCTTGTTTAAGGCCTCTTCCAGCCGTTTGGGGTTAATGGGCTTCAAGAGGTAGTCGGCGGCGTTGGCTGCAAAAGCTGCCAGGGCGAAATTTTCATGAGCGGTGATAAAAATTATTGCCGGCGGATTCGGCTTTTCTTTCAGCTGTTCGGCCAGTTCTATACCGCTTAGGCCAGGCATGTCAATATCCAGAAACAGGACTGAGTAATCAATCTTATCGATGAGCTCCATGGCTTCAATAGTGTTGGTGGCTTCACCGACTACTTTGACAAAATCATAGGGTTGGAGTAAGTACCGCAGCTCTTTTCTCGCCGGGTACTCATCATCGACAATCAAAGCCCGCATCTTCATCTTGTGCGCCCCCTTTTATCTGAATTTTTAGTATATTAATTATACGTTAAATTACCTAACTATTAGACGAATCCAAGCAAAAACCTGCCGAACAATTAAAATTTTCCCTGGAGAACTTGTACTAATTTTCCAGCTTGGCTCATAGACTTGTACTAATAGTTAGTCAAAGGGGGAGAACGGTGATGAAAAAAGTTATGCTGCTGCTGGTTTTGGCGCTTTTGGTTCTCGGTTTGGCCGGGTGCGGCACCATGCAGAGGCTGTTGAAGGACGGCAGCCAGGATACTTTGGGCGGACTGTTGGGAACCGGAGCCGCTCCCGCGCCTGACGCTCCCAGCAGCGGCGAAAGCATGAAGATCACGGTCTACTTCGCCGATGCCGCGGGAAAAACCCTTGTTCCCGAGGCGAGGGCTGTGCCCAAGACTTTGAGCCTGGCGCGGGAAACCATGAACGAACTCATAAAAGGGCCGGCCTCCAATTCCGGTTTGCAGGCTGTTATCCCCAGCGGCACCGTGCTTTTGGACATAAATATCAAAGATGGGACCGCCATTGTGGATTTCAGTAAAGAGCTGCAAAAAACTGTAGCCAAGATAAGCCCCGAGTTGACTGTGTATTCTGTTGTCAATACCCTTACCCAGTTTCCTACGGTCAAACAGGTGAAGTTCAGGGTGGAGGGCCTGCCTGTCCAGAAGATAGGCGGAGTCAATGTCACCCAGGCCCTGTCCTCCAATGCTCAGGTAGTGAAAACCCACCCCATCACCCAAAAACCGGTGTCAGGGGATATTTCCGGTAGTTCCGCTTCTGCCTCCGGCGGGATATAGGACAAAGGGTACGGGTAGTGCGTCCTTATAGAACGATTGGCGATTGTTGCTTATGATGTGTATAGCCAGGCTTGTATTCAAGTTTTATTGCGAGAAAAGTTTAATAGGTGTAAAATAGAAGAAACTTGGAACTCAAGCGAGGGTGAGGGCGTGGACAACCAGGACTTTGTTACTAAGGTTGAGCAGCTATTGCGCCACGTGGCTACTGTGATAACGCACAGGGGCAGGGAGCACCTGGAGGATTATAATATCACTCCGCCTCAGTTTACAGCTCTGCTTAATCTAATCGACGCAGGGGAAATAACCATGGGAGATCTGTGCCAGAAGCTTTACCTGGCCTGCAGCACCGTTACCGACCTCATCGACCGCATGGAGAAGAATGGTTATGTGGAGCGGTTCAAGGACGGAAAGGACCGCAGGGTAATCAGGCTTAGAGTCCTGCCCGACGGCTGGGCTGTCTACGAGGACGTGATCAAAACCCGCAAAGCTTACCTGGAAGGGGTTTTGAACCACCTTGGCGAACCTGAACGGCAGCAGCTAATCTCTTCCTTGGAGCAGGTATACGCATCAATGAAGCCAGAAACCAAATAATCAAACCACCCGCGAAGCGAAGTGCCCCCCAGCACTTCGCTTCGCTTTTTGAGTCAGTTGGGGACGGTTCTTGACTGACTCATGAGTCACTTGGGGACGGTTCTTGACTGACTCACTTTTGAGTTAGGTGGGAAATGTCTTGGCTTTCCCGGCAAAATTAGCAAAGTCCATCAGGAGGAATGACCTGGGAGTTCTCAATGAATTTTTCTGGAATAGAAGGAAAAACCTAAGGGGTAAAGAATATAATATTCTTGTAATGGACCAATAAACCAGACCAATTTCCTTTAGAGATGGCTGGAGCATTTACTGCCGGTCCATCACTGTAAAGCTTAAAGCTGGTGCCGGACAGGGTCAGGGACTTGGATTGCCAGGTCACGAACGTCGAACTTCGAACTTCGCAAAGGGGGTGTGGGGGTGAAACTGGAGAAAAAGAGCGGCATTCCGTACTACATCCAGTTGAAGGAGCAAATCCTGAAAAACATTACTTCGGGCCAGTGGCCGCCGGGGTTCAAGCTGCCCACGGAGCGGGAACTGGCCGGGGAACTGGGGGTAAGCCGGAACACTGTGGGCCAGGCTTACCAGGAACTGGAGGGGGAAGGCGTAATCAGCTCCGCCCAGGGGCGGGGGACCTTTGTAACCGGTTCCGGGGCGGTCCTGCAGCGGGAGAGCCGCAAGGAAAAAGTGCTGCACATCGTGGACGCCGCCATGGAAGAAGCGGTGAGCATGGGATTTACCATCGATGACTTTGTTTCCTTTGTCCACGTGCGGGGCATGGAGAAAAAGGCAGCTTTGAGCCGGCTCAAGGTGGCTTTTGTGGAGTCGAACCGGGAGCAGCTGGAAGAATTCGAGCGGGAGGCTTACCTAGGGCCGGAAGTGACCATCGTCCCGGTCGGGTTT
>JAJYNB010000053.1 GCA_021786555.1 Bacillota bacterium
ATCTTCTTCGTCCTCCTGCGCCGGTGCCAGGGCGGGCTTATCTCCTTCCTGGCCCAGCTGGACGAAAACCGTGGTGCCTTCTTCCACCACGCTGTCGGCATGGGGGACAGTCTGGATGACTCTGTCGCCCTGCCCTTCCAGCACCACATTAAGCCCAGCCTGTTTAAGCGCTTTTTCGGCGTCAACCGCCGGCAAGCCCAGCACAGAGGGTACGGTTACAGGCTTTTTCACCGCCGGCACTTCCAGCCCGTATAGGGGCTTGGGTGTAAGCGGCGCTCCATCCTGGGGTTTTATTGCCATGTATTTAAGGCTGTCCAACAGCACTCCCTTGACCACAGGCGCTGCCACCACACCGCCATAATCCCTCACGCCGTCTATTACTGCCAGTACAACTATCTGCGGGTCATTTGCCGGGGCAAAGCTGATAAAGGAAGCCACATAATCGCCTTCCACATACCTGCCGTTCACCACCTTCTGGGCAGTCCCGGTTTTGCCGGCTACCCGGTAACCGGGCAGGAAGGCCCGCCGTCCAGTACCATTGGTGACTACTGACTCCAGGATCTCCCGGGTCTGACGGGCGGTTTCCTCATCGATCACCCTTCTTACTTGCTGGACCTGAAATGGGGTTGCCACCTGGCCGCTGGGGCTGACAATCTCTTTCACCAGCTGGGGCTTCAGTAGAGTGCCCCCATTGGCCACGGCGGAAACCGCAGTTATCAGCTGGATGGGGGTGACATTATTGGTTTGGCCGATAGACATGGTCGCCAAATCCAGGGCTGTGGCCCGCTTTTTGTTGGCCAGGATGCCTTTGGCCTCACCTGACATTTCAATGCCGGTTTTGCTGCCAAAGCCAAACCCTAAGAGGTAGCGGTAAAAATTATCCATGCCGAGCCGCTGGCCCATTTCAACGAACCCAGGGTTGCAGGAGTTTTCAGCCACCTGCAAAAAAGTTTGGCTGCCGTGCCCGCCGGCTTTCCAGCAGCGGATCGTTTTACCCAGCACCGTATACCGGCCCGGGTCAAAGA
The DNA here is from genome assembly GCA_021786555.1 of Bacillota bacterium. GTDB lineage: Bacteria > Bacillota > Desulfitobacteriia > Desulfitobacteriales > JAJXUE01 > JAJZPO01. The sequence continues at coordinate 1,026 of JAJYNB010000053.1, forward strand.
ATCCTTCGGCGGGTTTGATTTTCTTTTCCTGTAAGGCAGCAGCCAGGGTGATTATCTTGAAAGTGGAGCCCGGCTCATAGCCGTTCTGGACTGCAATATTGCGCCGGGTGGACGCGTCAAACGCCTGATAATTATTAGGGTCAAAAACCGGCCTGGAAGCCAGTGCCAGGATTTCCCCAGTCTTGGGATTCATAGCGATAATGGAAGCGTTCTTTGGGACCTGGCCGTTGAGATTCTTCCCTTGGCCGCTCATCAGGGCATCCAGTTCCCGCTCAGCGAAACCCTGGATATTGGCATCAATGGTAAGCCGCACCGTATTGCCCTGCTTGGGAGGAATGTAACTGTTCTTACCGCCCGGGATGCTGATCCCGCCTGCGGTGTACTCGGTCAGGATACTTCCCGGGGTGCCCCGCAAGTCTTTATCCCTGGTCAGTTCGATCCCTTCCAGTCCCTGATTGTCAACCCCGGTAAACCCGATGATGTGAGCGGCCAGAGGTCCGTACGGGTAATAACGCTGGCTTTCCTCAGTGGTCCAAACTCCCGGCAGATCCAGAATCCTGACCTGGGCAGCGGTCTTGGCATCCACCCGCTTCTTGACGAATTCCAGGGAGCTGCGCTTGGTCACACGCTTCAGCACATCCTGCTCGTCCATGCCAAGAAGCGGCGCCAGCTGTTTGGCAATATCATTTTGCCTGCCCGATGCCCGCACTTCGGCGGGGATGGCGTAGACTGTTTCGCTGCTAATACTTATACCCAGCTTGTTGCCGCTGCGATCCTCCAGATCGCCGCGTTTTGGCGATACAGGGACTCCACGGAAGTGGTAATCGTCGGCGATTTTGCGCAGCGCTGCGCCGTTGGCCACTTGGACATAAACCAGCCTGCCTATTATTACCCCGAAGCAAATCCCCATGACCAAAAAAATTAAGGCCACCCGTTTGCGCATGACTATACTGGTGCTCAAATTTCTCTTTCCCTCCCCGCATTTCCAACCGGGGAAGCAGCACCAATTCACCGCCGGGTTAGCCTATCGCCCTTGTGAACCAAATATGTTTGTCAAAATCTGGGCTACCTGACGAATAACCGGGTTACCCTGGGACTCTTGCGCCGCTGCTGCCGGCGCATCCGGGGTAACAGCTCCCACCGTCGTTGGTTTCTTTGGTTGTTGCCCGTCCTGGTAGTCCAAAATCCCATACTTAGCCGGTTTGACCATACCCAATTGGTTTACTGCAATGGACTCAATCCTGCCAACTGATTTCAGTTGGCTGATCTGAAGCTGCAGCTGCTGGTTTTCCGCCTGCTGGGCGGTAATTTCTTTTTGGATTTGCGCGACCTGGTAATTCTTGATCGCCAATTCAGCGTACTGGGCGGCAATAAATATACCAGACGCAAAACCCAAGACCACCAGGGAAAGCGCCAGGATTTTTGCCCGTCTGAATTTGTTGACCTTCCGGGTTTTCCGTTTTACAACCCTGCCGGACTTTGGCAGCCCTTCAGCCGGTTGCTCATAGCGGAGTTTTTCCTGGGCTACTACCAAGCTTATTCCCCCCCCAGCTTAAATATGACAAGCCCGACAAGCCTTCCTTACAGACGTTCCACCGCCCGCAGCTTGGCGCTTCTGGCCCGCGGATTTAGTTCCAATTCCTGTTGCTGTGGGACCAACGGTTTCCTGGTCAGGTTTCTTACCCTGGCCGCGGCGCCGCATACACATACCGGGAGTTCCTGCGGGCATGTACAGCGTCCGCCCCAAGTCAGAAATTTTTCCTTGGCAATCCTGTCTTCCAAGGAGTGAAAAGTGATCGCCGCCAACCGCCCTCCAGATGCCAGGCGGTCGATGGCCGCATCCAGTGCCGCTGCAAAAGCTCCCAGTTCGTTATTCACTGTAATCCGCAGGGCCTGAAAGGTACGTTTGGCAGGATGGGGTCCTTCCCTCCTGGCCCCTGCCGGAATAGCGGCTTTAATAACGTCCACCAGCTCAGCGGTGGTTTCAATCCTTTTTACCTGGCGCCTTGTCACAATAAACTTGGCAATGCGTTTCGCCCAGCGTTCCTCGCCGTACTCCCAGATGATTTTACTCAATTCCTGTTCCGGCATTTCGTTTACCAAATCCATGGCCGTCAGGGGGTTCGCCGGGTCCATGCGCATATCCAGCGGAGCGTCCTGCATATAGCTGAAGCCCCGTTCTGCTTCATCCAACTGAGGGGATGAGACGCCAAGGTCGAAGAGGATGCCCTGAACCCCTTCGGGGCATTCCGCCTCCAAAACCTCCCCAACCCTGCTAAAATTACTATTTATTATAGTGAAATTTGTTGCAATCTCCTTGAGCCTTTTTGTGGCTGCTGCAATAGCGGCTGGATCCTGGTCAAAGGCAATAAGCCTTCCCCTTCCCTGCAGGCGGCGCAGAATTTCACTACTGTGCCCCCCACCGCCAAGGGTACAGTCTACATAGGTCCCCCCCGGCCTCACCGCCAGCAAATCCACCGCTTGCTGCAGCAGGACCGTTATGTGCACAAAATCCATTTACGCCACCCCGGCCATCAGATACCTATGTTGAATCCAGTTAATTTCTCAGCCATCTCCTCATAGGAAGAGGCCTCTGTCATCTCCTGGTATTCCGCCCAAACATCTTTACTCCAGATCTCAACCCGGTTGGAAATACCTACCAAGACCACATCCTTATCCAGTTTGGCATATTCCCTCAGGTTGGCTGGGAGTAGTATTCTTCCCTGCTTGTCAATTTCACATTCCGTGGCGCCAGAGAAAATCATGCGGACAATTCCCCGGGCATTGGGATCCGTGGTCGGTAGGGCAGCCAGCTTTTCCTCCAGCTTCTGCCATTGATCCCTAGGGTAAGCAGACAAGCATTTATCTAAGCCTTTGGTCACAACAAAGCGGTTCCCCAAGCCATCGCGAAACTTGGCCGGAACAATCAACCGCCCCTTACCGTCAATGCTATGCTGAAACTCCCCCATGAACCCGTTTGACATCTTTTCACCCCACCAAGTGGTTACAGTCCTCCACTTTACACCACTTCTCCCCACTTATTCTATAAATAAGCCCGTTCTCCTGCCTCCAAAAGGAAAAAACTTGCCAAAACTAAAATTTTTTGTCTGCGCCGGTAAACAAAACAAGTGTCAAGGGAACAGTCGCCTTAAGGTGTCAAGGGGACAGTCCCTTTGACACTCTTTCTAACTAAATAAAAAGGACCGTCACCCAGACACGGCCCCACTATTCTCAGTGTCACGGCAACGGGTACTTTGTCACAAGGCATGTCAAGGTACCCGTCCCCTTGACATGCACCGGAACCGACCCCGTTGTCCCACCCCGGCCCTCGGACCTCGATCAGGGCGAGGGCATATCCGGCCCGCCGACGTGGTGCCGGTGTCCTGCGTCCACGGTGGTGAAAAAATCCCAGTCGTGGACATGTTGCCCGTTGGGCAGGAGCAGTGCTGGCCCGGAAACCGCTTTGTAGTAGTGCGAATGGCCATGTTCGTACATTACCCATCCTTCCGAATTGTGGACGTGGTTGCCGTCGACTGTAGGCACCGCAGGTCCGGTTATGTCCAGGCACTGGTGCGAGTGTCCCTGGTCACAGGACGTGTGGGTTACACTGCCGTGGTTATGTTTCAGGTCAGACTTAGCATAGGGCGCCACACCAAATCCCTCCTCTCAAAAATCACTGCGCCGTCATATTGTATGTCAGGAAGAGTCTTTGCGTTGCTTCCTTTTCGCCGCCAACCGGGTCATTATTATAGCCGTGGCTTGGGCA
>JAJYNB010000222.1 GCA_021786555.1 Bacillota bacterium
GACAATGCTCTCCCTCCCTTCCGGTGTGAGTTGAAGCCCGCTTACCATCTCTAACAACTGGTGTTTGAGTACCTTGATCACTTCCAGAGTGTAAATAATACCTCCTTCAGTAATGATTCGTTGTGATATGGTTTCCGGTTCAACGTTAAATTTTCGTTCATGATAATGGGCCCTGATGAAACTGTCGATCTCCCCCTGCGGCTTGTAGAGGCAAAAGGCGACGGGCAGTGTGATCTTGCGAAGGCGAATGTCACTCTTCTCCGCAGGGTTTAAGATTGCTTTCACATCGTTAGAGAACTGGTTGATAAGGCCGAAGAGTTTGCCAATTTCCCACAATGCATTGACCATTTCTTCCGAAGTGCCCGCTGTCAGAGCACCTAAGGCGGAACAAAGGGCTGCCAAACTGCCAGACTTCTGTTCGGAAATTTGGTAGCAAGTTTCAAGGGAAGAGGGTGTAAGGTTGAGCACATCCTTGGTTTGGCCAACACAACTGGTGGTTGCAGCTTTGTTATACCAGTATTCTGCCGCCAACCTGAGTTTCAGTGGTGAGATTGAGGCCAACAGATTACGGGATAGCTGCCAAAGCAGCATTGCAATGCACAACTGCTCACCTTTGGGCAATTGGCTCCAGAACACGGGAGAACTGTCTTCATCCGCCAGGTCATCGAATATGTCTGCTGCAGCAACAAACAAATCCAGGGCAATAGCGCAGTCCAGGACTGTGCTGGATACAATTCCCAGGACTGAGGTGATCTCAACTACTGCGGAGGACCACGAAAAAATAGCACTCTCTGGGAGTGCTAGAACCTTACCGGGTTCGCTCAAAACTCGATGAATCAGCCGGTTAATCACTGGATCCTGAACAGATAGGTTGATGTAAGTCACTGCCCGGGTTTGAAGGTTGTTCAGATGATTAATACCATAAGACATTGGTTTCTTGTGCGTGGAGAACGGCAGTTTCAGTAGTGGCTACGGCTATTGAGCTCCCGTCCAGATTTAAACTAACAAACTCTGCTATTTTTATGGCAATTTCCTGTAAATTAATCAATTGACTTCCCTCCTTTTTATCGTATTTTACAGTTTCGCTCTGGATTCGAATTTTCCTTCTATATTAATCCAATTTTACTAAGAATTCGACACGTTGTATTCCGTAATTCTACGTAAATTATACCGCGCAAACCCAGTAATTCTACTGGGCTTTATAGTTCTGCAAGCGAATCTGCCATTCAATCGAAGAAAACACCCTACCAACGTGTCCAAATTAGGCTGTTTAAAAGGGTCAACCGGTTAATCCTCTTTGTCAGTGACTCTCCCCTTTATTGTGGATTTTGGCTTACTATGGTAAAATTAGCGAGGTATTAAGCCTGTACAGGAGGGCAAGATGGCGGGGCTGTTTTCACGCTTGAAGGAAGGGCTGGCCAAAACCCGGCAGGGTCTGGTTGGCAAAGTTGAAGAAATAATCACAGGGCGCAAGCGCATTGACGAAGAACTTTACGATGAATTGGAAGAGGCCCTCATCCAGGCTGACGTGGGAGCAGAGACATCGCTGGAAATGGTGGAGAAGCTGCGCAGCCAGGTTAAAGAACGCAAAATTGAAGATCCAGGTATGTTGACAGAACTCCTCAGGGAGCAGATTGAAGAGATCCTTGGGGAGGAAGAATCGCCTCTTAACCTGCAGCATGGAGCGTTGACAGTCATTATGATGGTGGGAGTAAACGGGGTTGGCAAAACCACCACTATCGGTAAGCTGGCTCATCAGTTAAAGGCTCAGGGCAAACGGGTATTATTGGCAGCGGGTGACACTTTCCGAGCGGCTGCCATTGACCAACTGGAAATTTGGGGAACCAGGGCAGGGATGGAGGTAATCAAGCACCAGGAAGGCTCCGACCCGGCGGCAGTAGCCTATGACGCTGTTCAGGCAGCCAAGTCCCGGAAGATTGACGTGCTGATTATCGACACGGCGGGCCGTCTTCATAATAAGAGCAACTTAATGGAAGAACTGCGAAAAGTTACCCGGGTGGTGGGCCGGGATTTACCCGGAGCGCCCCACGAGGTCTTACTGGTGTTGGATGCTACCACAGGCCAGAACGCACTTTCCCAGGCCAGAATGTTTGGGGAAACAGCCGGTGTGACCGGCATTGTTTTGACCAAACTTGACGGTACGGCCAGGGGAGGAGTAATTATCGGCATCAAAAACGAACTCAAGCTCCCGGTAAAATTTATCGGCATTGGTGAAACTATAGAAGATTTGCGGGAATTTGATGCCAGGGAGTTTGCCAAGGCGTTGTTTGCCGGTAACTAAAAAGGGTGTGGTTTTGTGGGGATTGATTTTGCGGTCATTGGCGGCACGGGAGTTGACCACCCGGAGTTACTTGGAAGACTGCGCAGGGAACGGGTAGATACGCCTTACGGTATGGTAACATTAACAGTCGGGGAAATCTCTTCTGCTCAAGTGGCTTTTGTAGCGCGTCACGGCGAGGAGCACTCTGTCCCGCCTCACCTGGTGAATTACCGGGCGAACATTTGGGCCCTGAAAGAACTGGGCGTAAAGAAGGTCATGGCTACGGCGGCGGTGGGTTCGCTGGAGCGAAAATTTGTCCCAGGCCAATTTGTCCTGGTGGACCAGTTTCTCGATTTTACCAAGGGCCGCCCCGCAACCTTTTTTACCGGGGAACAGGGTGTCCTGCATGTAGATATGACGGATCCTTACTGCAGGGACTTGCGGCAGGTTATAGTAGAAAAGGCGGCTGAAGCGGGACTTGAGGTTAAAAACGGCGGTACCTATGTATGCACTGAGGGACCCCGGTTTGAGACTCCGGCAGAAATTCGCATGTTCCGGACTCTGGGGGGAGAATTGGTCGGCATGACCAGCGTGCCTGAGGTGGTATTGGCTAAAGAGTGCGGCATGTGTTATGCCGCCATAGCCATGGTGACAAATTATGCCGCCGGGATCTCCACAACAGCCCTAAGCCATCAGGAAGTGGTGAAAAACATGGCTTCGATGGACGTGATGTTGAGGGAACTGCTAGCGGCGGTTCTGCAGGTTCTGACTCCGGAGCGCAGCTGCGACTGCCCTCAAGCCCCGGCCGAACTGGGCAAATTCTGACAGGGGACGGTTAATAAATGCATAAGTCAATTGAATGGACGGACCATAGACTAAAACTACTTGACCAGACCAAACTACCTGGCGCAGTGGAATTCAGGCATTATACCGGGTACCGCGGCGTTGCGGAGGCAATTACCACCATGGTGGTGCGGGGGGCTCCTGCAATTGGCGCGGCTGCCGCTTACGGGTTCGTACTGGGCGCTGCGGAGTTTCAGGGCCAGGACAAAGATGAGTTTATCAGTCATATGGAGGAAGTATCCTCTACTCTGGCCGCTACCCGGCCCACCGCCGTCAATCTGTTTTGGGCTTTGCGGAGGATGGAAGACAAACTGCGGGAACTAAGAGACGGAGGCCTGGCGGAAATCAAGCAAGGCCTTTTGGCGGAGGCCCATGACATTGCGGCGGAAGACGTGGCGATTAACCGTAAAATCGGCGAGCATGGCAATGGTGTCATAGCGGATGGGGCAAGAATACTTACGCACTGCAATGCGGGCGCTTTGGCTACGGTCGGCTATGGTACTGCCTTGGGGGTTATCCGCACGGCCCACGACTCAGGGAAAAACATCAAAGTCTTCGCGGACGAAACGAGGCCTTTGCTGCAGGGAGCCAGGTTAACAGCCTGGGAACTCCTGCAGGATGGCATACCCGTTACCCTGATTACAGACAGTATGGCCGGGTACTTGATGCAAAAGGGGCAGATAGATGTGGTGGTGGTGGGAGCGGACCGCATAGCCGCCAACGGGGACACCGCCAACAAAATCGGTACATACGCCGTAGCGGTTCTGGCTCAGGCCCACGAGATACCTTTCTATGTGGCGGCGCCGACTTCAAGTATAGACATTAAACTTGCCAATGGAGAGGAAATTCCCATTGAAGAACGCAACAAGCTTGAGGTCAGGGAAATCTGCGGCTGCAAAGTGGCTCCCGAGGGGGTAGAAGTGTTTAATCCAGCCTTTGATGTTACTCCAGCCAAATATATTACAGGAATAATTACTGAGAAGGGGATAGTGGCTCCCCCCTATGCTTCGAATCTCTTGAAAGTAATGGTCAGGTAGAATTTTATGGCGAACGAGTTACATGCGGTTAAAGAAGTGGTTGTGCAGGTAGGTCGGGAAATGCTGCGCAGCGGCCTGGTGGTCGGGACCTGGGGCAATGTTAGCGCCAGGGTTCCGGGCGGTTTTGTCATTACCCCCAGCGGCAAGGGCTACCTGGAGACTGAGGCGAGTGACTTGGTGGTGATGGACTTGGAGGGCAAGGTGCTTCAGGGCAGCAAACCCTCTTCCGAATACCACCTGCATCTCCACATCTATAGAGCCAGGGCTGACATTCAGGCCGTAGTCCACACCCACAGCATATATGCGTCCGCCCATGCCGCTGCCCGGGTCCCCATCCCTGTAAGTATAGAAGACCTGGCCATGGTTAACGGCGGGGCGGTGGAGGTTGCCGAGTATGCCCTGCCTGGCACGGAAGACTTGGCCCGGAATGCGGTCAGAGCCCTTAAAGAACGATGGGCGGTGCTTTTAGCCAACCACGGCGTGGCAGGCGGCGGACGCAGTGTCAGAGAAGCCATGCTGGCTTGCCAAATGGTAGAAAAGTCGGCTCAGATCAACCTGATGGCGCGGAGCCTGGGCCAGCCCTTTGAACTGGACAGGGAGGATGTGGAATTAATGCGGCGC
>JAJYNB010000382.1 GCA_021786555.1 Bacillota bacterium
CCCAGATCCTTTGCCATCTTCTCCACTTTGTCAGCGTGTTTCTGCGCCATTTTTTCTTTCAGCTGTTCCGTTGTTAAACCTTGCTTGGCAGCCCACTCAGACATTTTTTGTTCCTTTTGGGTTTTGAATTGGGCCTTAAGCTCTTCAACGGTCATCCCTTTGCTTTTTGCCTTTTCACTCAGTTTGACTTCCCACTGTGCCTTTTGCTGTACCATAAATTTGTCAACATCTTGTTTTACTTTAGCCAGGTCACGGTTGTTTTTGCTGAGTGAGTCCTTGATAACAGCTTCCAAACCGTGTCCGTTTTTGTGCCCGTGCTTACACGCTGCTTTATTGGGCTGCTGCGGGTTCTGTGGAGCTACACCCAAAGCAGGCAGGGCTGAAGCTACAAGCAGAACTGACAAACTTACGGCTAACAGCATTTTCTTCAAAGTACCACCCCCAATAAGATTTTGGAACCCATAGTAGTATTCCCGATTGTTTATAAAAAACGCAACAGAAAAACCGGAGGAAGTTCCCCGGTTTCAGATAAATGATTGTTTGTGGCTCCTTTCCTAACAGACCACAAAATCGTCCGGAACAAGGGATAATTTCTCCAACCCCCGGTGTGTAACCACGAAGATGTTTTCAATACCCACTGCGCCATGGCGCTGGAAGACAAACTTTGGTTCCAGCGCTATGACCATCCCCTCCTGTAAAGCCTGGCGGGCGCCCCGCGCCAGCACAGGCAGTTCATCTACCTCCAGCCCCACTCCGTGACCCACAAAGGATACACCGCCGGCAGCCCCCATGAAACTATCCCCAAGACCTGTCTGCCTGGCTATGGCGAACGCGCGTTCATAAAGTTCCCCGCAAAGCGCACCGGGTTTAGCCGCCAGCACCAACTCAGCCTGGATATGTAAAGCCAGCTTGTAGGCCTCCATCACTTCCTGCGGCGGTGTGCCGATTACAAACATCCGGGTTAGATCCGTATTATAGCCAAAGTAACAGCCGCTAAAGTCGATGAGGATCGGCTTGCCAGGGTGCAGCCGGCTGCCGCAGGCTCCCATAGGGAAAACCTTGCCAAGTCCGGTGCCCGAGGTTGGCACATCGTAGGTACTTAGGGCTGCCCCGTTTTCGCCCGTTAATATGCAGCTCATGCTCATCTCCATACTGAAACTGTGCACGCGCAGCATACCTATGTGCCCCAGGCGTCTGGCCTCGGCCTCGAACAAAGCTGTCAGGTCCACATCAGTAGTGGAAGCGGCTATGAACTCGGGTACCTTTTGGAAAATTGTCTGGTCCCTGCGAGCTGTCTCCCGCAATACTTCTATTTCCCACGGGGACTTCACAGCCCGCTGGCGCCGGATTTGTGTCCCTACATCCACCAGCGCATCTTCCGGCCAAACCTCGTGCACTCGCATATACACCGCGGCGGGAATGGCCTCCATCTCCAGTCCCAGCCTCCCCTTCACCTTGTAGCCAAAGTCCCCCAAAGTTCCGGCCAAATCGCTCCAACGCTTGAAATGAGCCGCCTGCCAGGGCAGGTCCTCCGGCAGCTCGCCTCGCTGGCGGCTGAGAAAGACCGGTTCTCCCTGGCCCGGAACAAACAAACTGCCTGGTCCTACCCTTCCTGTGTAATAATAGAGATTTGCTATGTGAAATAGCAGGGCACCCTCGATCTCCGCCTCGCTTAAGTAAGCTTGCAAACCTTTAACCCTCTTGCCCAATTCATCTTTCGACGGTACGAACAAACCTGACTCCCTCCTTTTCAGTCCCCTGCCGAGCCGCCCTTGGCAGAGTTTTCAGAACAAGCAGATTATAACTTTTTGCCGTTCCTATATCAACAAAACATCTCTTTCTTAATTGGCTGAGTCCGATTTCAAAAATTTTTCACTTTTCGATTATGATTCGTACATACTTTTGGTCTATACTGAAGAAGATGGGAACAGGTTTCTATCACAATCTGGTTAAATATGCGGCTCTATCCAAACTTAACAAGCAAACCAATAAGGAGGAATGTGTCATGATGGGCAGATTTGGCGGCATGATGGGGCGTTATGGCTATGGCACTGGTTTTGGCGGCAGCTTTTGGCCGGGGCTGATCGGCATGATTATCCAGGCCTTGTTCCTGGTGGCCCTGGTAGTCATTGCTATCTATTTCATCCGGCGCTTCTCAAAGACCAGCCTACATAGGAGCGGCAGCGCCCTGAACATCCTGGACGAGCGGTACGCCCGCGGCGAAATCACCAGCGAACAGTACCAACAGATGAAAAAGGAACTCCAAGTATAGTAGTTAAAGGCGGGGCTGCCACAAGGCCCCGCCTTTAGTTTTCACGCTCTCTACCGTTTGCTTCTGCGGCCCAGGTACAGCCGGTCCGGGTCTACCATCAGGCGCAGGCTGCGCAGTTCTTCTACGGTAGGAGAGCTCATCTCCCGGGCGTGCTCAATATTTAAGTCCCAACCGGTATTTTCTTTGATCATCTCCGGCGCTATACCCGGGTAGCAGGCATCCAGTTCCAGCTCCCCCGACTCAGGGTTGGGCCGGAGAATTCCCAGATCGCTTACCACCACCAGGTCGCCACCGCGGAAAATTCCGTAGTCAAAGCGGCTTTCTCCTGAAGGTCCCCGTACCCCGGCTGGAGTGGTGAGGTACTCCACTTTTTCAGGCATCCTCCGCTTCTCGTGCACCATCATCACAATATTTTTGTCAGCCAGGCAGGCGATGCTGTTTGCCCCGCCGCTTCCTGTCAGGCGGGTTTTTGGACCCCGGCCGCCGGGTGAAACCATAGCCGGCCAATAGCCGCCGATGGCGGTGGAGTTGAGGTTGCCGTACTTGTCGCATTCCGCAGCGCCCAACACGCTCACAGTACAGTAGCCGCGGCAGGCAATAGTACCAAAGGCGTCGGCCATGGTCCCAAGCATAGCTGCCTGGTAAGCAGAACGGGTATCCGCCACGGAAACCGGCAGGTGCCTAATCCTTGGTCCGACCGTTCCCGCCTCCAGCACGATGGTCATATCCGGTGCGGTGGTATGCTGCGCCAGCCCTGCGGCCAGCAAGGGGAGTCCCGTGCCCACAAAGGCAAAGGCCCCCTGCGGAATTTCCCGGGCGGTGGAAACCGCCAACAGTTCCATCTGGGTGAACCCTTCAGCGCTCAACCCCATGCGGTCGAGGTAGCTTTGATATGCCGCATCTATTTTGCTCATCCTGACCACCTCACTTAAACCTGTCCTGGCCGGGGTTGTAGTGGAAATGGGGATCTGCCCTGAGAGCGAAGAGCTTATCCATGCCCACCGTCCTTAACAGGTAATCCCAGTCATCCCTAGTCACGGCCACGTGCTCCTGCCAGAACTCCTTGACCTCATCCCTTGATTTATGGTTTACAGCCTGGACGTAGCCTTTGAACCAGCCGTAATCGTAGTCGTAATAGTTGGGCACGGCCGTCGGGTAAGCGCCGAAGGGCTGTTCCACTATGGCATGGACCGCATGGGCCGGAATGTGATTTAGCTCGGGGTTTTCCCGCAGTTCCTCCGGCGGGCAGATTCTCTCGCACTCAACAATCAGAATCCTGCCGCACAGGGCCTGGTCGATGTCCGGACCGATAAGCCCTTCCAGGCGCACCGTCCCGTCCAGAGCCGCTCTTTGGGCATGAATCACGCTTACTTCCGGCAGCAGGGGCGGTACCAGGGCAACCTTGACGCCCGGCTTACCGGTGTAGGTTGTCGGCAGCTCATCCCTGTCCCTGTAGGAGTTTGTTCTGTTGGCACAGCTGTCTTCACCGCTTTTGAAGCGGCGCGGCCTTAGGCCCCAGCCTTCGAACGGGTCATCAACCACAGCGTATTTTTGCGGCGGGATGCCTGGGTGGATCCATTCACCCCTGTCATTTCTTCCCCGCAGCCCAGCTTGGCCAAAAGAGTCGTATGCCATCAGGTCGCTGCCCAAATCGCTCAGGCAAGGCATGAAAGGTAGTCCGTACTTGCCGGCCACCGTCCGCTGGGCAAAACTCCAGTTGGAGTAATCCTCCACAAGCTCGATTTCTCCCTCTTCAATTGCCTTGCGCATCCCATAAGCTACAGGCATGCCGCCCTCAAGGCCCAGATAGGTGCTTTCCACCCACTTCACCAGGCCTGCTCCAGCCAGCATTTCCTCTACCGCGGTGCCGCCGTTCATGGTCAGGTACAAATCGCCGGTGCCCTGACGCACCAGTTCCCGCCCTATGGCCATTGGCCGCCGCAAGATGGTAAAGCCGCCAAAAGCGATATGGCTGCCCGGGGGAATGAAGCGCTCTACAGCATCTCTGGCTGTCATGACCTTATCCCGCAAATCCGCCATATTTCATTTCCCCCTTTTTACTCCCAGGTTGTCAGCGGTTCACCCAGGTATTGTTCCAGGATTTCAAGGCAATCCTGCCTGTAAAACAGGTCGTTTTCCGGGACCGGAATATCTACAGAGCCGCCGCGGTTGAAATAAACTGCCGGATACCGGGCATCAAAAGGGATAAAGCGGAGAGTGCGCCCGCCCAGTATAACTGCATCACCCCAAGGACGCAATAGTTCGCCCAAACTGTCCAAACCTGGCATATTCGGCCAAAATGCCTGAAGCACTTTTTCCCGCCCCTCCCCTTCACTTGTCGCTTAAAAGTATTTGAAGTTCCCGTCGGGCCAGCGCCTGGACCTGCTGCAGGGAACCTACAAGCTTGTCCAGCGCCTGGACTTTTTCCTGCCATTCCTGAAGCAGCGCTCTGCGCTCCCCCTGGGCCAGGTCCAATTCCCGCAAA
>JAJYNB010000283.1 GCA_021786555.1 Bacillota bacterium
GAGCGCCACAGCCTAAACGCCCAGCAGGTGGCCAGGTTTCTGGCAGGGCGGTGCGAGGTAAGCCGGGTATATTATCCGGGGCTGGAGTCCCACCCGGCGCATGAACTGGCCCGCAAACTTTATGAGCACGGCTTTGGCGGTGTAGTCGCCTTTGAACTGAAAGCAGGGTATGAGGCAGGCAGGGCATTGTTAAACAGCGTAGGCCTGATTCGCCTGGCGGTAAGCCTGGGTGATGTTGACACTTTAATCGAACACCCGGCATCCATGACCCATCACGGAGTGGGTGAGGAGGGGCGCCGGCGGGCAGGAATCAGCGACGGGCTGGTCCGCCTTTCGGTAGGGATTGAGGATGCGGAAGACATCATCGCTGACCTGGGCCAGGCCCTGGACAAGGACAGGCGGCAGGGCAACAGAAAAGAGGCCGGCTTCAGGGAAACCCGGAAGAGTCGGGCTGAAAGCCGCTAAAAGAATTGTGAACCGGCCTTGGAAAAAACAAGCACCGGTCCCTTCGGGCCGGTGCATTGTTCAGGCAAAAGGTTTCACTATAGTCCAGATTGATACGGTAAGCAGGTTTTCCGCTGAACCGGACTCTACCTACAATAACCCGCTGAATCGAGCAACAAGCCTGTCTTCCCTGACTCTGTACAGTGATGGAGGAAGCAGCGGCGATACGGGCCCACTCCTTGCTGCAGATCCATCGGCCAGCGGTCTTGCAGGGGAGGGGGTCGGCGGCTTTGAACCTTATCTAATAACAGCTGTGGTTCCCCAGGAAAGGGTTCAGGAAGCCGTAACCTTGCTAAAGCAGCATGGTGGCGAGGTATAGTAAAACGGAAAGAAATTTCCTCTACAACCACGTTGAAAATTGAAGGCCGGAAACACCGGGCAGAAACTGCACTCCGCAGTCCTAAAGCGGAGTGCAGTTTTTTTCGCCCTGTCCTTAGCGAAACATGTATAAAGGGCCAAACCCATCGGACAAAGTAGGCAGTTACTCAGGCTTTGGCTCGGCAGAGGCCGAAATAAGCGGGAAAAAAGGGGTGGAATCCTTTCGCCAAGCAAAATAAGCTTAAATTGGTTGACTTGAGGTATGCAACTCACAGGGGAGGTGGGAACTAACTGGGCCAACCGCAAAAGTCAGGGATGCCAATAAAGGAGAGGAGAGAAACAATGGGTACAAAGGTTAGACGCCGGATTCTAAGCTTGCTCGTCTTGGCCATGATGCTTTTGACCATGGTGTTTCCGGCGGGTACTTTTGCAGAAACAACTCCTGCAACTTTGACCATCGCTTTATTAGGGACTTCTGACCTGCACGGTCAGTTGATGGGCTGGAACTATTTTACCAAATCACCCGCAACGGGCCTTACTCGCTTAGCTACCATGATCGGTCAGGAACGGGGAAAATACCCGAACAATATCCTGGTAGATGCAGGTGATACCATCCAGGGAACGCCGCTGGTCTATTACTACAACAAAGTGGATACCGCCTGGATGAGCGACCCGGCAAAAAGTTATCCAATGATGGACGCCTTTAAGTATTTGAACTACGATGCCTGGACTTTGGGCAACCATGAATTCAATTTCGGGCTGGGCACCCTGGGAGCGGTGATTGATAAAGCCACAGCTGCCAACATCGCCGTGCTCTCGGCCAATACCCTGGACAAAAACGCCGTAACGCCTGACCCGGTGACCGGGGACCAGCCGGTGTGGAGCAAGGTTAAGCCTTATACCGTCAAGACCTTTACAGACCCGGACGGCAATCAGTTCAAAGTGGGGATTTTGGGCCTGACGACCCCCGCCATCCCGAACTGGGAAAGCAGTCAGAATTATGACGGACTGCAGTTTGCCGATATCGTCACGGAAGGGACCAAATGGGTCCAATACCTCAAGAACACTCTCAAGGTCAATGCCATTGTGGCTGTTGTGCATTCGGGTGTAGGGGTGGACGACCCGGCTACAGAATCAACTCCCAATGAAAATGAAGTAATTGCGTTCGCCAACGCCAATCCGGAAGTGAACGCCATCCTCTGCGGCCATACCCATGCCGCAATAAGTACCAACGGCAGTCTTGCCGGCGCCACCAACAAGAACCAGATCTGGATAGTAGAGCCCAAGAACGCCGCAGCCAACCTGGAAGAAGTGGCGATGAACTTTACTAAAGACGCCGGCGGCAGTTGGACCATGTCCAGCGCCAACGGGGTATCTCTGAACGCCTCTACCGGGATAACCGAGGACCCGGGCCTGGTTAGCCTGGCCCAACCCTACCACCAGGCAGCCCTGAACTACCTGCAGACTCCTGTGGGCACCTCCTCCGGCGAGTTCCTGGCCAACGGTCAGACAGTAAAGGACACGGCCCTGATGGACCTGGTAAACAAGGTGCAGCTGTACTACGGCGACGCCGATTTATCGGTGGCCGCCCCCTTCAGCGCCACGGCCAGGATTCCTAAAGGGACTGTAACCATCGGCGATGTGTCTTCCGTCTATGTGTATGAGAATTTCCTGTTTACCGTCAAGGTGACGGGTGCCCAGCTGCGCAAGTACCTGGAAATGTCAGTGGGCAGGTACTACCAAAAATACAGCAGCGGCGATTACAAGCTTGGCACCAACGGTGACGGCGTCACTTATGTCCCAGATTATAACCTGGATATTCTGCAGGGCGCCGACTATACAGTGGACCTGACCAAGACGGGGCTTTTCGATGCCAAAGGGACTTCCATCGCCAATGGCGAGTCAAGAATCACCAAACTGCAGGTCAACGGTACAGATGTGCAGGATACGGATGTATTTAAGCTGGCTCTGAACAACTACCGGGTGAACGGCGGGGGCGGCTTCCTGGCCGCAGCCGGTATCGTGCCCCAGAATGCTGACACTGGCGCCCCCAACTACATCACCTACGATTCTCAAAAGGCCCTGGGAGATGACGGCCAGGTGCGCAGCCTGATGATCAGCTACTTCCAGGACATGGCCGCAGGCAAAATTATCCCGGGCAAGACGAGCGTGGACCCGGTATACGACAACAACTGGCAGACCGTCCCGCGTTTCTTTGACCTGGTGGAGCTTACGGACACCCACGGCAACATCGACAACTATGTATCCGGCGGCAAAGTGAAGGCCAGCGCGGCTCTCCTGGCCGGGGCAGTAAACAAGGAACGGGTAACCTACGGCGACGAACGGACCGCAGTCCTCGCAGCCGGGGATATGATGCAGGGAACCCCCATCTCCAATGTGTTAAAGGGCAGGCCTGTTATTGACGTGATGAACCAAATGAAATTCGACGCCATGGAAGTAGGCAACCACGAGTTTGACTGGGGCAGCGATGTGCTGGACCAAAACCTGCAGGCGGCCCAGTTCCCCTTCCTGGCCGCGAATATGCGCCTGAAAGCAGGGGACACGGATGTCAATTCAGCCAAGTTCCTGTCGGACAGCAAACCATATGTGATTCTGGACAAAGACAGTATCAAAATCGGTGTGATAGGCGTGATTACTCCTGAAACCTCAAGCATTGTCATGCCTTCCATCATCAACCATTTTGATTTTCTCGATCCAGCAACAGTCGTCAACTCCCTTGTGCCCCAAGTCAAGGCGGCAGGCGCCGACATCGTGGTAGTTCTGGCTCACGTGGGGGATATGTATAATTCCTGGCCTACCAGTGGTACTCAGCCTGCAACTGAGCCTCTGAGCAAAGACCTGGCAGACCTGGCCAAGAACATTTCCGGCGTAGACGCTGTGTTGGGTGGTCATTCCCATACCACCAACTACGATTTGATCCCTGATGCCACGGGCAAGCTCATCCCGGCAGCCATCGGCTATGCTAACGGCAGAGGCGCAGGGGTTATCCGCCTGGCCCTGGACAACGGCAAGCAAGTAATGGGGGCTGTTCCCAATTATCTGGATGTGGCTAACCGCCTATATTCGAGCCTGACTCCGGACCCGGCGGTCCAGGCCATTGTAGATGCGGCCAACGCCCAAATTGGGCCCATCTTCAGCGAAGTCATCGGCCAAGCTGCGGTGGATATGACCAGAAGCACCGCCAGCAGCGGTAATCTCGATTCAAACCTGGGTGACTGGGCAGCTGATGTGACCAGGGATGCCGGCGGCACCGACTTTAGCTTCCAAAACTCGGGCGGCCTGCGCATAGACATCGCCAAAGGGAACATTACCGTGGGGCAGATTTGGACCCTGATGCCCTTTGACAATGAAGTCAACACCATGGAAATGACCGGCGCACAGGTAAAAACGGTATTGGAGTATATGGCCAGCGGAATCAAGGCCATGGGCCACATTTCCGGCCTGCGCTTCACCTACGATCTTTACAGACCGGCCCGCTTTACCACAGTGGGCGGCAGCGTAGTTGACAACCCGCAAAACAGCCGGGTGATGACAGTGCGGCTGGCAGACGGAAGTTTCCTGGATATGAAAAAGACTTACAAAGTGGCGGCTCCCGACTTTATCGCTACCGGCGGGGACGGCTATCCCTTCCCCAGCAACTCTGCCAACCTGACAGCCACCCATATCCTGGTCAGAGATGCCCTGATTAACGACCTCAAGCTGCGAAAGGTGCTTGATTACCTCCCAGACGGCCGGATCCAATTCTATACTCCGCCCACCATCACCACCGATTTGGGTACAACCATAACCAGGGTTGAGGAAAGAGACTTCGGTGTGAGCACCACAGCTAACAGTGAAGCAGGCAAAATGGTGAGGGTGAGAGTAACCCTGGCAGATCCGGAGCAGAGGCCCCAAGTGAAAATCA
>JAJYNB010000186.1 GCA_021786555.1 Bacillota bacterium
TCAGAACCGTCCCCGCGTCCTATTAGGACATCAGAACCGTCCCCGCGTCCTAGTTGCGCCAAAAAGAAAAAGCCGCCGATGTTGCTCAGCAGCTCTCCCAGTTTCGAAACTTTTTGGACCCCGGACTTTAGCAAAACACGAACTTTGAACCTCGATGCTACCGTCGTGCCACCCTCAGATTGCGTGAACCCAGCAGTCTTTCTGGAACAAGGTCATTTCTGACCAAGTCCTCATAAGTCTCGCGCTCCACAATCACATCGGCCTGACCGTCTTTGGCTAGCACAACTGCCGGCCTGGGCAGACGGTTATAGTTGGATGACATGGAATAATTGTAAGCTCCTGTGCACAGCACCGCCAACAAATCGCCGCTGTTAACCCGGGGCAAATCAATATCCCAAATCAACATATCCCCTGATTCACAGCATTTGCCTGTAACAGACACGATCTCCTCAGCAGCTTCTGCCGCCCTGTTTGCCAGCACAGCCTCATACTGGGCCTGATAAAGGGCGGTGCGCGGGTTATCAGCCATGCCTCCGTCAACGGCCACATACTTGCGGATCCCAGGAATGTCTTTGGTGGAACCTGTGGTATAAAGAGTGGTTCCTGCGGGTCCGGCAATGGAACGACCCGGTTCAACAATGACTTTCGGCATGGGCAGGGAATAGGACTCAGATAAATCCTTTACCGCAGCCATAACCACGTCAGCATAATCGGAAATCTTCGCTGGGGTGTCCCCTGCCGCATAGTAAATGCCAAAACCCCCGCCGAGATTCAGTTCACGCGCAACTGCGCCGGTTTTTTCCCTGATTTCCGCGCAGAGTTTCAGCATGACTGCGGCAGTGTGGCGGTAGGAGTCCAGTTCAAAAATCTGAGAGCCAATATGGCAGTGCAATCCCTGGAAGGCCAGATGCTTGGATTCCAGCACCATTTGTACCGCCCGCAGGGCGTCCCCGGTAGAAACTGTAAACCCAAACTTGGAATCAATCTGCCCGGTCTGGATGTACTCATGAGTATGGGCTTCAATCCCCGGGGTAACCCGGACCAGAACATCCACAACCCTGCGGTGTTCAGCGGCCAGGGAATTGAGCACTTCCAACTCCCGGTAATTGTCAACCACAATTCTGCCGACTCTGGCCTGAATGGCAAATTCCAGTTCGGCTGGAGTCTTGTTGTTGCCGTGAAAATAAATGTGCTGCGGAGGGAACTTGGCCTCCAGGGCAGTATAGAGTTCACCGCCGGAGACTACATCCAAGCCCAGCCCCTCTTCTTTGATAATGTGGCACATGGCAATGTTGGAGAAGGTTTTGCTGGCGTAGATTACTTCCGCGCTGCCGTATTTGCCGGTAAAAGACTGGTAATAGTCCCGGCAGGTACGGCGAATCAATTCCTCATCCATAATGTACAGCGGTGTGCCAAACTCTTTAGCCAGCTTAACAGTGTCACAGCCGCCGATTTCCAGATGGCCCGCTGCGTTGATTCCCATGGTTCCGTGCAATTTCATCAGTGTCCAACTCCTTACAACCTATTTAAAAACACGAAAAGAGCGATAACAGGGGAGCAACCCCCGGTTATCGCCCGTCATAGGCTTTCAACACGGAAGCCCCTAATTCCCCTGATGTGAGATAGTGCTCCACAGACTGCCGGGAAGCAGCCGGTGACAGTCCTGCACCTGTTCGATGCAGGCCCAGCAGCAGAGACCTGGGTGGCCCCAACGCTTCGGCGGATATCCCTTTCCCCGGCTTCATCGCGACCCCGCTTGACCGGTTACTCTTGATACTCCGCGCCTCTACCTCACCTCCCAGGGAGATGAGGCATAAAATATATTTTTAACTTGTGTAAAAGTTTAACAAGTTTTTGTTGATGTGTCAACTTTTTTTAGAAGTATTCATTTTTAGAAGTATTCAGGAGTCAGGAGTCAGAATTCAGAATACTTCGGGAGTCTAACCCCTGCCTCTTGTCTCTTGTCTCCTGACTCCTGTCTCCTGTCTCCTGTCTCCTGTCTCCTGACTTAAGCGGTCTCAGTCTTGGCCGAGCCAACCTCCTGCACAGCCCATTTTCCGCAGCGGTCCCCCCAGCGGGCCAGCACATTCTCCTCCAGGCCGATTTGAACAATCTCGCACAAATTAGGGCAGCCGGAACATTCGAAACTGGAAGCGACAAACTGGCTTGAGGCCGTGTTTAGTCCACGGAAACGGGTCTGCTTGCCTGAGGCAACCGCCTCCTGGGCCAGGATTGCGGCCCCTACAGCTCCCATGACGTTGAAGTGCTCCGGAACAATAATCTCAAGGCCCAGGGCCTGTTCGAAGGCCCGGCGGATTCCCCGGTTGGCGGCAACTCCGCCCTGGAAAACCACCGGAGGCTGAATATCTTTTCCTTTTCCCACGTTATTAAGATAATTGCGCACCATGGCCTCACACAAGCCCGCCAGAATGTCCGGCATGCCGTGTCCCAATTGCTGTTTGTGGATCATGTCTGATTCGGCAAACACCGAGCACCTGCCCGCAATCCGTACCGGCATCCCGGAAGTCAGGGCAATATCGCCGAAATCCTCGATGTCAATACCCAGGCGGCCCGCCTGCTGGTCCAGAAATGAGCCGGTACCCGCAGCACAGACCGTGTTCATGGCGAAGTCGCTGACCACTCCGTTGCGCAGGATGATAATCTTTGAATCCTGCCCGCCAATTTCCAGGATCGTCTGCACCCCTGGTACCAGGCTGGAGGAAGCCACAGCGTGGGCTGTTATTTCGTTTTTGACCACATCGGCCCCCAGCACCGCCGCCGCCAGGTTCCTGGCGCTGCCCGTGGTGCCTACCCCGTCAACCTTACCGCCGTCCAGATTTAGCTGGGACAGCCCCTTCTGAATAGTTTCCAGGGGCCTGCCCTGGGTGCGCAGGTACAATCCCTGCCTGATTTCCCTGTTTTCGTCCATAAGCACCAGGTTGGTGCTGACTGAGCCAACATCAACCCCCAAGTACAAGCTGTTCATTCCTAACCCTCCGGTCCATGCTTTTTTCCCTGTCAATCAAATCGATAAAGGCCTCCAGGCGGGTCAAGAGCCCTGTCTCGCCGGACTGTTCATCAACGTAAAGGGTCATGACAGGAATCTGTAAACTCTTACTGACCTGCGGCAAAATTGAAGCTGCAACGATTTCGGGCATGCAGGTCAGCGGCAGCAGGTGAATAACCCCGTCAAAGCCGCGCCTGGCAAAATCGACAGCACCGCCGATGGTTTCCTGTCCATGCCCTCCCACAGTATGCCCGAGAAAAGGCTTTGCCAGTTCCCTGTGATGCGATATCTCCTTGTAGGCCTTGTACAGGCCCTGAAAAATGTGCTGGTTGATCCACCCGCTGATATAAATTGAACGGTCTAACTGAACTCCCAAATTCCCCAGGTGGCGCTCGATATCATGGCAGGAAAACGGGTCAAGCAGGGTGTAGATTTCTCCCACAATACCCACCCGCAATGGTTCAAAGCCTTCTTTATGGGCAAGACCCCGCACCTGTGCCCGCGTGTCCCTCACCACCCGGTCAATTTCCCTGGCATCCCGGGCTTTGTCGAGATCTGTTTGGGCCCGACCGTAAATTTCTTCCACCAGACGCGGATTTAAAGCCCGCGGCCTGGCCCAGTGAATAATGTCTTCTATCCTGTCCATGGCCAGGGCCTTACCGTAAGCAAATTTAATGGCGCCGATAATTTTTCGCCAGGGTTTTCCCTCAGCGGCCATCTTTATCCTCCGGGCCAGACCCACAAGGCTCCCATCCGGCGGCTCCAGTGTAATCAACTTCAAGTTTATGCCCAGGTCGGTGAGAATGTCCCGCTCCAGTTCCCCGTAGTAACCAAACCTGCAAGGTCCGACACCCCCTGTCATCAGTACAGTGTCAGCTCCTTGGGCAGCAGCATCAATAAGATTGCCGATATTGAGTTTGAAGGGGAGGCATGCCCCTTCGGGGGAATGCTGCGTCCCCAGGCTGAGGGTGCGCTTTGAGTTTTGGGGCGGCAGGACGAACTCGATGTCCAGGTAGTCGAACAATGCCTTAACCGGTATCCAGACGTTACCCATGTGCGGAAATGTTATTTTCAACCTCAACTCTCCTTCGCAGCATGTCCATGTAGGCTTCCAACCGGGTTAGGAGGCCCACTTCACCCGTATGCTCATCCAACGTCAGAACCATGAATGGCTTTCCCCGGCGGCGGCAAGCTCTTTCCACCATATCGGCTATCATGGAGTCCGGCCCGCAGCCAAAGCAGCTGAGGTGAACCAGCCCCTGCACCCGGGGATCTTCGATAAAGCTGTAGGCTGCCCCCAAAATGCGCTTGCTGTGACTCCAGAACATTTTCTTTGGCAGTTGCTCCAGATGATACTCTATCTCACCTGAGTCAACTGTTTCCGGGGTTATTGTTTCTGCTCCGAATTTAGTCAGCTTATTCTTGATGTCCAGGCTTGTGAACCTGTCGTATAACATGTAGGCATGGCCTAAGACTCCAATCCGCAGGACATCCTCAGAGGTGTGCCGCTCTCCGGCCTTCCCCTTCACAGCCTGGTCAAATTCCTGGCCGCCCCGGAGCAGGTCCTCAAACCTGCTTTGCGCCTCCCTGGCCGCTTCGGCTGCCTGGCGGATTTTCCCGGAGCTAAAACCAAGCTGTTTTCCCAACTCATGCAGCGCCTTGTCCAATTCTTTGGAGTTCTTACGCAGGTTGAAATTGACGGTGAGCACCGGCGGCAAATCGCTGATCAC
>JAJYNB010000075.1 GCA_021786555.1 Bacillota bacterium
AGCCAGCAGGATGAGAGCCGGCAGGACCAACATGTGAATGGAATAAAACCGGGTAAGGGTGGCTCCGGTCACCACTGTCCCGTCCCGCATCAGGCGCAGCAGGAAGTTGCCGATTCCAGGGACATATCCGGCCATGGCTGTCCCTACAGTGGTGGCCCAGTACCCTTCCTGGTCCCAGGGCAGGAGATAACCGGTAAAGGACAGGCCAATAACCCCGATCAAGAGAATCCCACCGGCAATCCAGGTGAGTTCCCGCGGCTTTTTATAGGCTCCTTCGTAAAAGACACGCAAGAGGTGGAGCGCTACCAGCACTATCATGAAATTGGCTCCCCAGGAGTGCAGGGAACGCACATACTGGCCGACGACAGTGCTGTCCAAGGTCTTTAGACTGGCATAGGCCCCATCCGCTGAAGGTATATACTTGGTAGCGAGGAGGATGCCGGTGACAGCCTGGCTAATAAACACAAACAAGGTGGCAAAGCCCAGATAATCAAGGAAATTGCTGCGTTTAGGCACCGGGTGGTCAAAGAGGGAAGAGATAAGCTCACTGACATGCAGGCGTTCGTCTAACCACTTCATTAGCTGAGCTCACCCCCAACCTGCACCGAATCGCCTGCCACCAGGATTTTGCGGCGATGCAGTGACTGGGGCGGCGGACCCGAGAGGACGTGGCCCTTAATGTCATATACTCCACCGTGGCAGGGGCACATAAACTTGTTGGCTGAGTCCACCCAGTTCACCCCGCACTGCAGGTGGGTGCAGTGAAAATCCAGGGCCAGCCAGCCTTCACTGCCAAGGTTGACCACATAAACTCCTTCGTCAACCCCGGCCCCTTTATAGGAGACCAGAGTTGGAGTCTGCTCAGGGAAATCGCTCACTTTACCCACTGCCTGCAGGGGCTCGGCGTTGGCAGCAGTGGGGTTCAGAAAGTCGCCGGCCAGGCCCAGGTATCCCAGGCCCAGGATGGCCCCCATGGAACCCACACCCAGGGAGAGAAAACGCCGGCGTGACAACTTGACTTGCTTCTTGTCGTTCACTGAAAAACCTCCTTTGATAGTCTGGCTGTTAATGCGACTAAGGCAACAATATGTGATACCCAAAAAAGGCCCGGAATGTCGGGTCTTTTTGGCGTTTCTTGTTGTTAGATGACTATTTGCCGTTGAGGTAGAACAGATATGCTGAAAGGTCGCCGGCCTGAGTGCTGGAGAGGCTGCCGGGGTGGTCGGCTGGCATTGAGCTTCGAATTACCGTGGCTAAAGTGGCTTGGCTCGCAAAGGCGCTCATCGAAGAACCTTTGAGATTAGGAACACCGGGTTGGGGACCTACTGCATTGGCACCATGACAGCGGGCGCAGAGAGAACTATACAGGGTCGAACCGGCGCTGGCTGCGGCGCTCATACTAACAGCGGCGGGAGCAGGTGAGGGCTTGGGAGCAGGGGCAGGAGCGGACTTATGTACAGGAGTGGTTGAAACAGGTGCAGGTGTGGGAGCCTTGGAGGCTGAAGACGGGGTGGATGTTTGGCTGGATGTTGTTACTGTAGTTGCAGGGGTTGTTTGTGCTGTCTGCACGGTGGCAGCCAGGGTTTGTTTACTTGCCGCAGCGGTTTGCGGCGCTTTGGCGCCACAGCCGAACAGGGCCAGGGCCAAAGCTGTCAGCAATGCCGGTAAGAGCAGAAGTTTAGCGTATTTTATCTTGATCATCGGGGCCTCCTTGTAAATTAACGGTTTAAATCAACCGGGTTGTTACAATGTAACGATAAGGCGTGTCTTTATAGGCATTAAAAGGATAGCATGTGCTGAGAGTGAGGGTAGGCACAGGAGTGTTCAACGCAATGACGTCCTTTGGGCCGATGACCCTGGCGTTTTCAACCCGGAAAGTCAATGTCTTTCCTTTTGTAGTGGTAACATACACGAGGTCGCCGGTTTTCAGCGTGCCGAGAGTATGAAAGTCCAAATCGTCATGAGCTACAATGACGGCATTGCCTGGCTGTCCGGGATAGGCGGAACCCTGCAAATGACCGGGACCGTAGCGCAAAATGTTCAGCGAAGTGCCTTCCAGAAAAATATCGTCCAATCCCATGCGGGGAATGGAAATATTACCTAGAATTGGCGCGGGATAAGAAATTGGGACTGGAATTCTTGGGTTGGGTTTTTGCGGGCCAGTGGAAACAATACTTGTCGGCTGAGTTGAAACGGAAGTCGGGGAAGTAGAAGGGGTTGAAACGCCGCCCGCCTGCATTTGCTGCCATGCCTGCCTGAGATGGTACTGTTCCCAACGAAACGTGGCAATATGGACAATCAGAGGAAGCATCAGAGCCAGGCCCAAAATCAGGCCAAAAAGCCCGATAAGTCGGGAGTGCTGGCGAGCCGGCAATTTCAACCCTTTCACCTCCAAACTGAAATCATGTCTGGAATCGAAAAAACGCTGATGATTGTACTAGGACTATTTGTGGAGCGCAGGTTTGCGGATAATGAAAGCAGCTCCGGCCAAGGCGATGATAGCTCCAAGAATAGCAAGATTAATCGCATTACTTCCGGTTTTCGGCATATTTGTTGTGGCTACGCTGGAGCCATAGCTGACATTGGCCACAGAATCAGAAACTCCCTTGTTCCCGTCCAAAGCGATTTGGGGTTGGGTGCTGTCAGCGTTGGGGTAAATCCCAGGCACATTCAGAGTTGCATAATTGGCAGTGAATGTTCCCTGTTGGGCGGTAGGAATGTTCACGCTAAGGGAAAACTTCCCGTTGGCTGGGGTAATAATGCTGCCCACAGGGGTGCCATTTTGGTATACTTGCACCGTTCCTCCACTGGTGAAATTGCCCCCGGTAAGAGTGGTGCCGCTTAAGGAGAGGGTTGGCCAGGTTACATTACTGAGGCTCATTACATAAGCTTCTACATCGGCTATTTGATTTTGGCTCAGGGCTTTGGTGTCACCCCATGCGGGCATGGGCGAAGGTACGCCCGAGGGGCTGGAACCGTGCTGAATAAAGGCGTCAATATTTTTGGTAAAAATTGCCGGGTTGGGATCGTACAGAGTAGGGTCAATGGAATAGCCTGAATTGGAATTGATTACGTTGGAGAGGCCGGGAAATTTGTTATTGGTAGGTTGCCCGGCGGGGCCGTGGCAGCTAGCGCAAAACGTACTGTAAATTTGTTGGCCGCTTTGAACATTACCAAACATGTTTGCCGCCGGCCCAGGTGTGGTATTTCCGGTGCTGGGAGCGCTAGCGGCAGGGGTAATGCCGTTACCCGCAAAGGCAGCAGCACTGAAAACCAGTACAAATAACAAGGAAAGACCGCAAATCAGAGTCAAGGTTCTCTTTTTTGACACAGCTATGACCTCCTCAATGTTAAATTTGATCTTAGACTGGAAATTTGTTCATTCTGTAGCTCTTTCTGCCCTCCCTTTTCATAATGCTTAGTGCCCAAAATCACATTGGCGGGATTGCTACCGCTATCAATAATAAAGCTGCCGTATATGGTTTTAATTAAGGAATTATGAAGATTAAATGAAGAATGTTGAGAATTTTCGCTTTTTGTCAGCAGAAACTGAAGTTTATTGATAGAATTAAAGGGTGGTGAAGTTTTCGTAACGAATAGATACGTAACGAATAGATAATTAAAGTTAAGTATTGAGGTGTTAGTATAATGAGCGGAATTAAGCCAAAAGTCCTTTTGGCCGATGATGAGGCGGGTTTGCGAGAATTGCTGCGGGTGTACCTGGAGCATGCCGGCTTTGACGTTATTGAAGCCGGAGACGGTCTGGAGGCGGAACGGGAATTGGCCGGCGGACACTTGGACTTGCTGATCCTGGACATCATGATGCCCAAACTGGATGGCCTGACTTTGTGTAAAAAGGTGCGTGAGCAGGAGGAAGGTTTGCCTATTTTACTTCTTACAGCCAAGGGAGAGGAAGCTGACCGGTTGGTTGGCTTTGAGTGCGGCGCCGATGATTACGTGGTCAAGCCTTTTAGTCCGCGGGAGTTAGCCGCCAGGGCCAAAGCCATGCTGAGAAGGTCGGTCAAACCCCAGCCTACGGAGGAAGGGCGGCTTGTCTATCCCTATCTGCTGATTGACAACACCCTGCACCGGATAGAATGGCATGACGCTGAGGTAGTGTTGACACCCAAGGAGTTCAGCCTGCTTCACTTGTTGGCCAGGACTCCGCGCCAGGTCTTTTCGCGGGAACAGATTATGTCCCAGGCTTGGGGTGAAAACTATTTCGCTGAACTGCGCATTGTAGATGTGCATATGAAAAATTTACGCGAAAAGTTCAACGCCATAGGGCCCTTCCATTATCTGCAGACTGTGCGGGGAATAGGTTATAAATTTGAGGTACCCAAATGATTTTTCGCAGCTTTGCCGGAAAAATATGGCTGACCATTGTGGCATGGGTGTTTCTGGTGCTGCTGATTTTCGGTGGCATTCTGGCAAAATCAACACATGACTTTTATTACGGCTATGCGGCTGAGGAAAATGATGAACTGACAGACACGGCTTTAAGCCTCTCCTCTTATCTGGCGTCCCTGCCAAATATTCAGTCCGCCACCCAACACTTTGATTTTCTCGGCAACCTTTTGAAGTATGACCTCATGGCTGTAGACCCTAACGGCAAAGTTATTTTGAGTACTCAACAACTGCGGAACTGGCATAACTCAACTATGTCGGCCGCGGATATGGAGCATCTCAAACAGGGTGGAGATCG
>JAJYNB010000401.1 GCA_021786555.1 Bacillota bacterium
ATCTCTGTATCCGGGCAGATTTTGCCTGGGTACAGTCCCTGGTCTTTGTTATCCAGGTCTCCTTTGCGAAGCCCGCGGGCTAAGTATCTTTACCCCGGTTCCTTTGCCCGAGGATTAACTGCGTTGTTAAGGACGTTTGCTGGCAAGCTTCTTCGACATTGATCATGAGATTACCCCCCGCTTTGGAGCCGACTGTTCACTTTTCCTGGCAGGGATGGGGGTTATGGCTGCCCCCGCGCCGCCAACCATGACCCTTGACGTGCAACGGTATGCGGTCCGTGGATGGACCAAACGCCGGCCCTGCCTTGGCGCCGCTTTTTCGCTCGACTTCCACCAGTTCATAGGAAGTATCCCCCAGGCCCAGTTCCGCGGCCGCCAAGACATGCCGGTAGGGATCTTTGCCGGTAATTCGCTGCAGGATGTGGCCGGCCTTGCCGGCTGCCTCCATCCCTTTCGAACCGGGAAGCGGCTCCGCCTTCCCAATCAAATCCAGAGTGGCCATATCCACCGCCACAATGTCGTTGCTCACCAGAATGCCCTGGTCCTGGACTACCGCGACATCGGCCAGCGGCATGCAGTCACACTCGGGCTGCACATCGAGGCCAAAGTTGATATAGAGAATTTTTCCCGGCTTAAAGGTGTGAACCACCGCTTTTGCAGCCTCAGCCACACTGCGCTGAAACACTTCCTCACTGATAGGCGCCACCAAAGCCGCGGTTGGACAGACCCGGGCGCAGCGGGCACATTTGGCGCAGCGCCCCTGGTCGAGGTAAATCTGGCCGTCATCAAAATTAATCGCCTCGTGCGGACAAACATCAACACATTGGTTACAGGAACTGCACAACTCTGCGTTCCACTCCAGGTGGGTATTTTGGGCGAAGTGCATACGGCCCCGTTCGGGCCGGCCCTCACGGTTTTTGGCGCCGATGCCGCCCATGCCGAGGTTTTTAATAGCTCCTCCGTAACCGGCTCCAATGTGGCCTTTGCAGTGGGACACCACAATCATAGCCTGAGCTTCGTAAATAGCGCTGGCTACACCAATTTCCCCCAACAGTTCCCCGGCCGGGACGTTAATCACGTCTTTGCCAAAGAGGCCGTCAGCCATCACTACCGGCGCGCCCACCGATAGATGATTAATACCGTTGGCGTTTGCCACGTCCAGGTATTCCAGGCCGGGAATCCGCACAGTGTCTGTGACGAAGGGCGAACCGCCGACCGCCTTCACCGCTTCCACTATTTTTCTCACAAATGCCGGACGCACCGTGCGAAAAGCCCCCTGGGATCCCAGGTGCATTTTCACCGCCACATATTCACCGCGCTCAATGTACTGGGATAAATCCACTCGCTGCAGAAGTTCCTCCAACTTGGCCGGCAGACTCACGTTATAATCGAACTCAGTCACCCGGGCAGAACTGTAAAAGACCTCAGTCATTTTCCCACCTCTTTAAGCTTGTCTTTTTGTAACTGCTCAGGCGTCAGGAGTCAGAATGAGAGAACGATTTATCATCCCGAAGTATTCTGAATTCTGACTACTGACTCCTGAATACCTTTTTTTATTATAGCTTATGGCTGCAGGTTTTCAAACTATTCGCCCTAACCCTTTGGGTAGAACCCGGCTACCAGCACCACTGCGTTTTATCAGAGGCCATAAGCACGTACCCAGACAACTAATGCTAACTAAATTATACTAAATCAAACTAAATCATCCCAATTACTAAAATCAAATATTGACATACTTAACCTGGTTACCTTAGAATTTACACCGAGGTCACAAATTCCAACGATGGAAGAACCATGCCTGTAGGGCAAAAACGTCAAGGAGGAAGGAAAAAAGTGAAACAAAAGTTGACTGCAATCAGCCTGCTTATCCTGCTATTAGCGGCAGGGTGCGGCGCCAAGACCACCCCGGCCGGGGGGCAAAGTTCCGACAAGGTTACCTTGCACGTATACGCGGCCGGCACCCTGGCAGTGCCTTTCAAGGAACTGGACAAGGCTTTTCAGGCTAAGTACCCTAATGTGACAGTAGAACCCCAATTCGGCGGCAGTGTGAAAATGGTTAAGCAGGTCACAGAACTGCATCAACCGGGTGACGTTGTGGCTGTAGCCGACTACAGCGTTATTCCCAAATACATGTTCGGCAAGGACGGTAAACAAAAATATACCGACTGGTATGTGGGCTTTGCCACCAACGCTATCACTTTTGTCTATACCGACAAGAGCAAGGGACAGGACAAAATCAACGCCAGCAACTGGTATCAGGTATTGTCAGGCCCGGGAGTGCAAATCGGCCGCTCCAACCCGGACACCGATCCCTCAGGCTACCAGACCCTGCAGATGCTGAATCTGGCAGAAACCTACTACAAGTCCCCAGATTTGGCCTCAAAAGTCCTGGCCAACGCCCCCAAGGCAAATATCCGTGACACCGAAACCGAACTGCTCAGCGCCCTCCAAGCCGGCCAGATTGACTACCTTGCCATCTATAAATCTGATGCCAAGCAGCACGGTCTAAAATATCTTGACCTTCCTGCCCAGATCGACCTGAGTGACGCTCAATACTCAGCTTCCTACCAGCAAGCTAAGGTACAGACCAAAAACGGCGAGCTCACCGGCAAGCCGGTAGTCTACGCTATTACAGTGCCTGACAACGCGCCCAACAGCGCCTGGGCTAAAAAATACGCAGCCTTCCTGTTGGGACCCGATGGGCAGAACATCCTGCAAAAGGATGGTTTTGGTCAGCTTGCAAAGCCTTACGCTAATGAAGTCAGCAAAGTGCCCCAGGATTTGAGTTCCCTGGTCACCGCCTGGCCAGGTCAGTAAGATTGCCCATGGTTAACGGCAGATCCGGCGGCAGCAGGGTGTTGTTCCTCTTTTTCTGGCTCCTGGGCGGGATGCTCCTGGCCTTTATCATCCTGCCCCTGGTCCATATGGTTGGCAGGCAGTCCATTACTGTTCTCCAGGACGTTTCCGCTATGCCCGATGTGCGGTCTGCCATAGTCCTAAGCATGATTACTGCTGTCATAGCAGCTATGCTGGCGGCGCTGGGCGGCATACCCCTGGCCTACCTTCTGGCCCGGCGGCGCTTTCCCCTGCAGCCGGTGGTGGAGGCTGCGGTGGACTTGCCTCTGGCAGTACCCCATACCGTGGCAGGCATCGCGCTTTTATTCGTCTTTGGCCGCACCGGCCCCTTGGGCCAGCTTGCCGGGCGCTTCGGGATCAGCTTCTGGGGTACTTCCCTGGGTGTGGTGACAGGTATGCTCTTTGTCAGCGTACCCTATATGGTTAACGCCGCCCGGGAAGGCTTTGAAGCCGTGGATATCCGCCTCGAGAAGGCGGCCCGGACCCTTGGAGCGACACCGGCCCAGGTGTTCTGGCAAGTCTCCCTGCCCCTGTCCTGGCGCAGTATTTTAAGCGGCATGGTCCTCACCTATGCCCGTTCTGTCGCCGAATTCGGCGCGGTCATCGTCCTGGCTTACTACCCGGAAACAGCGCCGGTAAAGATCTATGAACTCTTTTTGAGCGGCGGCTTAGACCAGTCCTCAGCAGCAGCGGTCCTCTTCCTTACCCTTACCCTCACAACTTTTGTGTTGTTTCGCTTTCTGGTCTACAGGCGGGCTTCCCGCAAGGAGTCAAGGTGATGAGCTATCTGGAGATTGACAACTTAAGCCTTTCCCTGCCCGGTTTCGGGTTGACCGGCATCCGGTTCACCCTGTCCGCGGGCCAGGCCCTGGTAATCCTGGGTCCCAGCGGCGCCGGCAAGTCCCTGCTTTTGGAGATGATTGCGGGCTTTTACAGGCCCCGCAGCGGCAATATACGCCTCGACGGCCGGGACATCACCCACTTGCCGCCGGAAGCACGTCAGATAGGTTTCGTGTTTCAGGACCATGCTCTTTTCCCCCACCGCACCGTACTGCAAAATATTGTTTTTCCGCTCCGCTTTCAACCACGGCTGGACCAAAAGACAAGCCTGGACCCTGCCCAGGTCATGTCCATGCTGCGCATCAGCCACCTGGCGGAGCGGCGCACCACCGCCCTAAGCGGCGGGGAACGGCAGCGGGTAGCCCTGGCCCGGGCCATGCTGCGGCAGCCAAAACTCTTTCTGTTTGACGAGCCCATGTCCGCCCTCGACGCCCGGGCCAGGGAAGATCTGCAGGAAGAACTGCGGCGCTTGCAGCTCAGCCTGGGCCTGACAGCGGTGTATGTCACGCATAACCAGTTGGAAGCCCAGGCTTTAGGCGACCTTGTCTGCATTCTGGATAAGGGCCGGGTGGTGCAAATCGGCAGCCGGGAAGAAGTTTTCGGCCATCCCGCCACCCCTTGGTCAGCCCGGTTTGTAGGTATGGATAATCTGCTCAGGGGTAAAGTAGTGCACATAGCGCCTGCCGGAAAAGGGCGGGATCAGGTCAAAGTGGCCCTGGATTCGGCGGAAATCTTAACAGTCCATGGCCCCTGCTCAGTACGCCAGGGGGACTACGTAATGGTGGGAATTCGGCCTGAAGATGTGGTAGTGAATGGGAGCGAGCTTGGCCAGGCAAGCGAACCGCTTGACGAGGAGAATGAGTTTGCCGCCTGTGTTACCGGCATTATGCCCTGGGGGGTCGTATTCAAGCTTCGCCTGGAGCGTGAAAGTAAGTTGAGCTTGACTGCCTTTGTCACCAAACAGCAGCTGGACAAGGCACACCTCAAAGAGGG
>JAJYNB010000434.1 GCA_021786555.1 Bacillota bacterium
CCTTTCCACCCAGCCAGTTGGAGACGTCGATGTTACCGTCCAGAGGCAGATGTATATTTCCTGAGTTGGCAACCGAAAGGGAGATGGGAACTGGGTAACCGGAACTCAGAAAGGGTATGGAAACCTGCTGCAGTGCTCCGGCCCTTTTCACTGCACCTGGTACAGTAATCAGGTTTATGGCTGCTATCCGCCCGCTAACCCCAACCCCGGTCCCGGTACTTGTGCCGCCGCCAAATTGAAACAGCACTGCCCCATAATGCCCACCCGGAGCGGCATCCTTGGGGACTTTGACCTGGATTTGAACTAACTTTGTTTCGCCAGGTGTTAAGTTAAATTCGCTGGGGCTTACTTCCATCCAGTTGGCGGCGGCAAACGGGTCCTTATCCCGGGAGTCAAACTGGGGAACTCCCCTCGTATCAACTTGATAATCACTGATTAATGTGGTGACGTGTAACCCAGCGCTCCCTGGATTAAAGGCTTTAACCGTTTCGGTTGTGCTGTCTCCTGGTTTGAGCCGGTACTCGAGTTTCATCGGACTTATGCCTAGGGTAACGTCGGCAGAAGCAGCAGGCGCGAATATGCCGAGGAGCAGGGCTGTTAGCACCATTATCGCGAAGCTACGCAATGTAAATCACCTTTTATCAAGTTTACCCTAATAATTTCTAATCATGCAGAAAAACAGTAAGCCAAGCCCTTTGGCTTGGCTTACAATGACCACTTCGACTTAGTAGCTCAAAGTATAGGTTACTGAGGCACTGTTTGTGGCAGGCGCAATCGTCCACGGTACGTTCAAACCATAGTCGAGACCATAGGAAGTAGTAGAACCGTCCGTAATCCCGCCGCTGGCAACAGTGTCCGCTGCTGATACTCCCATAGCTGCATAAGGGCCGACACCGTTGTGTTCCCAATCCAGTTCAATCTTGTTGGGGGCCGTGCCTGTAAAATCACTTGTGATCTGTTGAGTTAGGTTCCAGGAACTGCTGTTGGTCTTTACCGTAGCTGTCTCAGCATTTGATATGGCGTTGGCGGCGGTTGTGGTGCCAGGGTTAACACTGCCAAAGTTGACAGTCGTTGCTGACAAGGTCAATTGACCCAACAAATTAACCCTAGCCTTCACGGTTACCGGACCGTTTCCCCCTGAAGTTTCTGCTGCGGCCGGCGCTACTAGTGATCCCACAATTAGCATAAGACCGAGGACAAGGGACCCTAGACCTAAAAACCTCTTTTTCACTTTTTAAACTTCACCCCTCTTTTTTTGTGATTAATCCTTCGATAATTAATACTTATTCCCTTGTACTTTCGACAAAAAAATAAAACTTACTGAGTTTAAATGACTGTAGGGGTAAAACTACAAAAACGGGCCTGATAGCAAGGCTGTCCTAAGCCTAACAGGGTCGCATGCCGAAATACGACCTTTTGTTTTTGTGCCTGGCTCAAGACGTGCTATAATGAGAATACCTTGTACATGGCAGGTGGAAATGTGGATACTCCGCGGATTCTTACAATACGCGAGCTGACTTTACACATAAAAGGTATCCTGGAGCGGGACAGGCTGTTGCAGAACGTCTGGGTGAAAGGGGAAATCTCCAACTTCAAGCTGCACAGCCCTTCCGGCCATATGTATTTTACCCTTAAGGACGAGTCCAGCTGCATTAAGGCTGTGATGTTTCGGAGCAGGGCGGCTCTGGTTCCCTTTAGACCGGAAAACGGCATGAGGGTAATTGCCAGGGGAGCGGTGAGCCTGTTCGAGCGGGATGGACAGTACCAGATTTACGTTGAGGAACTGCAGCCGGACGGCTTGGGCTCCCTGCATCTGGCCCTGGAACAACTCAAAGCCAGGCTGGCCCAGGAAGGCTTGTTTGAGCCGGAACGGAAAAGAAAGATTCCAGCCCTGCCCAGGGCAGTGGGTGTGGCAACCAGTGTCACCGGCGCTGCCGTCAGGGACATCCTCAAGGTGATTTTCCGGCGCTATCCCAATATGCGGGTTGTTATTGCGCCCTGCGCTGTCCAAGGGGAAACCGCTCCCCAGGAAATCTCCAAGGCTATCGGCCTGCTGAACAGGGTGGACGGATTGGATGTAATTATAACCGGACGGGGCGGGGGGTCCAGGGAAGAACTTTGGGCCTTTAACAGCGAGGAAGTGGTCCGGGCGGTTGCTGTTTCCAAGCTGCCGGTAATATCAGCGGTGGGCCATGAGACCGACATAACCCTGGCTGATTTGGCCGCTGACCTGAGGGCTCCAACCCCCTCCGCTGCGGCAGAGCTTGCCGTGCCTTTGAAGCATGAGCTTGCGGCAGCTGTGGGGGACTTAGCCAGACGGCTGAATGCCGCAGTTTACAGCAATATACAAAACAAGCGCAGGGTAAGCGAGCTCCTGGCCGCAAGTCCTGGGGTATCCAACCCTTATTACCGCATCAACCAGGAACGGCAGTATCTTGACCAGCTGCGGCATGATCTGATGCACAGCATAAGTGGATTTGTCAACAATAAAAATGCTATACTTACAGTGTTGGCTGGGAAGCTTGATGCATTGAGCCCGCTGCAAGTTTTGGGCAGGGGATACAGCATAACCCAGCTGCAGAGCGGTGAGCCCGTAAGCGACGCCCGCAGCGTACAGCAGGGGGAAAAGTTAACGGTTACCCTGGCTAAGGGCCAGCTGCGCTGCGCTGTAGAGGAGGTTATAACCCCGTGGCAGAGTTAGTTAGCAGTCAAGTCAGTTTTGAAGAGGCCTTAAGAAATTTGGAAAGGGTTGTGCGCGCCTTGGAATTGGGAGAGGTTCCCTTGGAAGAGGCATTGGAGCTGTTCCAGGAGGGAGTGGGACTGGTAAAAATTTGCAGCAGCAAATTGGAAGAGGCGGAAAAGAGAATTCAGCTTTTGCTGGAAGGAACCAATGGTCAGCCGAAACTGCAGCCTGCGGTTTCCCTGGAGGAAGGTGCCTAGGCCGATGGATCTGCAGTCATATTTGACGGAAGTCAACACACTGGTGGACCGGGCCCTGGACAGGTGGCTGCCAGGACAAAAACTTAAGCCGGGAATTATCCACCAGGCTATGCGTTACAGTGTCTTCGCCGGCGGCAAACGCCTCCGCCCTGTCCTTACTATCGCCGCCTCGGAAAGCGTGGGCGGTACCCAAGGTAAAGCCCTTCCCGCCGCCTGTGCCCTGGAATTGGTCCACACCTATTCTCTGATTCATGACGATTTGCCGGCTATGGACGATGATGATTTTCGCCGCGGCAGGCCCAGCAGCCACAAGGTATACGGGGAAGCGGTGGCCATCCTGGCCGGGGATGCACTCCTGACTTACGCTTTTGAACTGCTGGTGCGGGAGTCCTTAAACCTGGGGAGTGACGCGGGACTGGTATCCTCCCAGGTGCAGGAGTTGGCTCAGGCTGCAGGAACAGCCGGGATGATTGGGGGCCAGGTCCTTGATTTGGAGGCTGAGGGGAGAAAGGTGGATTTAGCCGGATTGGAAGAAATCCACCACCGCAAGACCGGGGCTTTGTTGAAAGCGGCGGTCAGGCTGGGCGCGATTGCGGCGGGCGCGGGCTGGGAGGAACTGACAGACCTCACAGCTTATGCGGAAGCGCTGGGGCTGGCCTTTCAGATTAAAGATGACCTGCTTGATGTGGAAGGGGACAGCGCCAAACTTGGCAAGCCTGTAGGCAGTGATGCGGCCAAGGACAAAAGTACCTATCCTTCAATCATCGGCTTGGAACAATCAAAACTGATGTTGGCGGAACAAACGGAAACAGCATTAAAGTTGGCTGGTCATTTTGGCGATAAGGGCAGGATTTTAGCGGAACTGGCCCTGTTTGTCAGGGACAGGGAGTTTTAGGGAGGGCTTTGAGGTTTGCACGATCTTTTTTCACAATTAATTGCGAACCGTGTTCTGCAGACTGCGGTAGGAGCCTTGCTTGCAGCCCAGATTCTAAAAGTTTTTTTCGTGCTTTTAGTGCGGGGAAAATTGGATTTGCGCTTTTTTTTGAATTCCGGGGGAATGCCTAGTTCCCATTCTGCGCTGGTTTCGGCCTTGGCCGTGTCCATCGGCCGGGAATATGGTTTTGACTCCGCTTTTTTTGCCATTGCCACGGTTTTCGCCCTCATTGTCATGTATGACGCCGCCGGAGTACGGCGCGCTGCCGGAAAACAAGCTGAGGTATTAAATCAAATTATTGAACAAATTTATCGAAATCAAAATTTAACTCAGGAACGTTTAAAAGAATTGATAGGACACACACCGATTGAAGTATTCGCAGGTTGTTTATTAGGAATACTGTTTGCTTTCGTTTATTAGGTCAGTTAACATTTGATGAACAAGTTTTTGATGTGCTATAATGTTTTCACTGTTGGTAGGTGACACAGTATTCTAGTCAGCCTGCAGGACTTTAAAGACGGGCCTAAAAATCCGTTAAGGGCACATCGATGAAGTTCCTGGCGCTGGCCGCCGACGCCCAGTCGGGGGCTGGTACTGGGAGTTAAGGGGGAAGGGCGATCTACAATGGCATGTAGGCGTTGACCCAGCCTCCGTGGAGACCCAATTGCTTGGGGAGTTGCCTGGGGGCAACAAACTAGGGATTGGGATGAACCTGCATTTGGTTAATTGCTGGGTGCAGTGTAGCCTGCCTTGAGTGGAATGGGAGGATAGCGGTATCTGCCCGGCAACCTATTGGCCGTAGGTTGCAGGGTTTA
>JAJYNB010000280.1 GCA_021786555.1 Bacillota bacterium
CGGCCGATTCGGTAGGCTGCCAGTTCGCCGCGCTTAATCAATTCGTAAACCGTAAACCGGGAAATCTTTAATATCTTGGCTACTTCCTCCGGAGTATAGGACATATCCCTGCTCAAAGGCCTTCACCCGCATTTCCTAATATTTCAGGCATTGTTAGAGCAGTTTTTGTCTACATTGCCAGTGTACATTTATTATACCATAATGTATAATGTCTAATAAGTTGAGTTGTGTTCAGTCATGTTCGTTCATGTTGAGTTATGTTGAGGAGGACTGGCATTGACTTAGCTGACATCAAGACAGCAGGGGGGATTAGACGATTGAAAAAACTAGTAAGCTTATTAACTGGTGGCCTTCTTGTCCTGGCGTTACTGACTGGTTGTGGCGCCAATTCGCAGAGCGGGAACCAACCTCAGCCTAAGGAAATCTACATATCGGCAGCGGCCAGCTTGAAGAGTGCTTTGACCCAACTGGCCAATACTTACGAACAACAGCATAAGGACGTCAAACTTCGCTTTAATTACGGCGCCTCGGGCGACCTGGCACAGCAGATTCAACAGGGGGCACCGGTGGACTTATTTATCTCAGCTGGCAAAGCTGAAATGGACAGGCTGGAGCAAAAGAATTTGCTTCAGACGGGTACCAGGCTGGACCTGCTCAGCAATGAGTTGGTGCTCATAGTAGGCAAAGACAACAACTCCGTAAGCAGCGTGCAGGATCTGACAAAAGCCGGGATCATCAAAGTGGCCATCGGTTCACCCCAGTCGGTTCCCGCTGGCAAGTACGCACAGGAGTCCCTTACATCCTTGAACCTGTGGAATCCCCTTCAATCAAAACTGGTTTACGGCAAAGACGTCACCCAAGTGCTGACCTACGTGGAGACAGGCAATGCCGATGCCGGGCTGGTCTACGGTTCCGATGCCAAACTATCCAAACAGGTAAAGGTAGCCTACTCTATCCCGGACAGCGCCCACAAACCTATAGTTTACCCTGCTGCGGTTATTGCGGCCTCGCAACAAAAGAGCGCAGCCGGAGATTTCCTCAAATACCTGCAAAGCAGTGAAGCTCAGGCAGTTTTCACCGGCTATGGCTTTAAGACTCTTAGCAAATAGCCTGTCCTTAGTTTGGCTGGCTTGAGCGCCCTTGGGGCAAAGCTTTCCGGCGGGATTTGCAGCCGCAAAAGCACCGCCTTCAGGTATCTGGCCGCTTATAAGGAGGCCTTTATGGATTTCTTTCCTCTTTATTTATCCCTCAAAGTTGCTTTTACCGCCACCCTGTTGGGCCTTGTGGTCGCCCTGCCCCTGGCTTGGTGGTTCACCAGGCACAACCATCCGGTGGTGAGGTTTTTCAACTCCCTGACCAACCTCCCCCTGGTACTGCCGCCCACGGTCCTGGGTTACTATTTACTGGTGCTTGTGGGGCGCAACAGTGCCATGGGCCGGCTTTATGAAAAAATTACGGGCCAGAGCCTGGTCTTTTCCTGGCAGGGGGCTGCCCTGGCCTCCGGCATCGTGGCCTTCCCCCTCCTGGTTTCCTCCCTGCGCAACGCCATGGGAAACATCTCACCGGACCTGGTGTCCGCCGCCCGTCTGCTGGGGCGCAATAATCTGTCGGTGTTTTTTACCATAGTCCTGCCCCTGGCCTGGCGTGGCATTATTTCCGGCGTCGCCCTGGCTTTCGCGCGGGCCATGGGGGATTTCGGCGCTACTTTGATGGTAGCGGGTAACATTCCCCACCGCACTGAGACCATGTCTATTGCGGTATACGACGCTATGATGGGTGGCAACATGGCCCAAGCCAATGCCCTTGCCGCCATCATGACCGTCGTCTCTTTCGCAGTGCTCATTCTGATTTACGGCCTTGAAACCAGAGTTCGTCACGAACACGACCCTTCCCTCGAGTAACAAGGTTCATGGGAGGCAGGAATCAATGACTTCACCCGTCTTGTCCGCAAAACTCCATAAAATCCTGCATGCTTTCAACCTGGATGTGGAGTTTTCCCTCCTTCCCGGCGAGACCCTGGCCATCCTGGGTCCATCCGGCAGCGGCAAAAGCATGACCTTACGCATGATTGCCGGGCTGGTCAAGCCGGAACAGGGGGAGATCCTCCTGGGGGACCGTGCTTTGCTCGACACCCGCAGAGGCCTGGACTGCCCGCCCCACAAGCGCAAAATCGGCTATGTCTTTCAACACTACGCCCTTTTCCCCCACCTGACAGTTGAGAATAATATCACCTACGGCATCCCCCGCCAGTATACCAGGCCGGAACGCCGCCGGCGGGCACAAGACCTCCTGGCTGAAATCAGGCTTCAGGGTTATGCCGCCCGCTACCCCTCCCAGCTGTCCGGCGGACAGCAGCAGCGGGTGGCTTTGGCCCGTGCTCTGGCCGCCGAACCTGAACTGCTGCTGCTGGACGAGCCTTTTTCCGCCTTGGATGTAGAACTGCGGGGAGAACTGGAGGAGGCTGTCCTCCGTTTCCGTGAGACTTACCACCTGCCCTACATCCTGGTAACCCACAACCTGGAGGAGGCTTACCGTCTCTGCGACAATCTGGTGCTGCTGGAAAGCGGCCGCATCCTGCAGCAAGGCGGAAAGGATCTCCTCCTCAGCTCGCCGCAGACCCTGGCGGTGGCCCAGAAATTGGGCGTGCGGAATTTCTGGCGGGGACGGGTGACCCGGCGGGATGCAGACGGCGGCTGGGTAAAGGTAGAAGCTCTTGGGCAGGAACTGTGGGTCAACCGTCTTCCCTCCAGTGGTCTGGTTTGGCTCGGCATCCGGCCGCTGGCAGCAGAACTACGGGACCAGCCCCAGCCTGGGACGAAAAACATGATTCCGGTACATATCATGCGCCGGGTGCATGGGGTCCGCTCCCATACCATCGTCGTAGTCCCAGAGGGCACGGCCCTTCCCACCGGCTCGGGTGGAGTGGAGTTTGAAATTGAAATCCCGGCCCACATTACTTACGAGAACTCATCCTATGTCTACCTGCCGCCGGAGAAGCTCTTCGCCATCCCGTTCAAAGACAATTGATGTTTAGCCCGTCAGCCTGTCACAAAAATGTACCGGCATATTATAAACCCCCTTTGGCGCAAAGCCTCAGGGGGTTTATTTTACTGATATTTCCTGCCTTTGTTCCGCCCTATGTAACCCTTTGTGGATGCACCATACCGTATTAAGAATTCATTGCGTTTTGGAAAAGTTTAGTCTGCCGAACTATTGTATCCCACCTGTTCAGAGGGTTAAAATGTTTAGGACATAACTTTTAACTTAGAGAGGATATATGGTGATGCCTCTTTGGAAACGTAACTTATGGGTTTGTTGGTTTGGCTGCTTTGCGACCATGGCTGGCATGAGTCTGGTCATCCCTTTCCTGCCCCTTTACATCGAACAACTGGGTGTACACAGCACGGCAGCAATAGAGCAATGGTCCGGCACTGCCTTTGGCGCAACTTTCATTTTGGCTGCCATTGTCTCGCCTGTGTGGGGGAGTCTGGCGGACAAACACGGCCGCAAATTGATGCTGGTGCGGGCAAGCATAGGCATGGCTGTGGTTGTGACCCTCATGGGGTTTGTGCAAAATGTCTATGAACTGGTAGGCCTCCGTTTCTTGATGGGTGCCGTATCGGGTTACATTTCGGCTGCAATTATCCTTGTGGCCACCCAGACCCCGGAGGAACACGCGGGCTGGGCTTTGGGAACGCTGTCAACAGGGACGGTAGGCGGCTCCTTGTTGGGACCGCTCATCGGGGGATGGTTGGCTGAGACAATCGGGCTCCGCCATGTGTTCTTCGTAACGGGCAGCTTCCTGTTTCTGGCCTTCCTGGTGTCAGTTCAGTTTATCCATGAGGAACACCGCCAGGCCAGCCACAACCAGCTGTCTAATCGGGAAGTATGGAAAATGGTAGCCAATCCGAAAGTGCTGGTATCCATGTTCATCACTACTTTTATGCTGCAGTTGGCAAACATGTCCATAGAGCCTATTGTCACCGTGTACGTGACGCAGTTGTCGCATGACAGCAGTCACATTGCCCTCATCTCCGGTGTGGTGGTGGCCTCCTCAGGTTTTGCCAACGTGCTGG
The DNA here is from genome assembly GCA_021786555.1 of Bacillota bacterium. GTDB lineage: Bacteria > Bacillota > Desulfitobacteriia > Desulfitobacteriales > JAJXUE01 > JAJZPO01. The sequence continues at coordinate 4,077 of JAJYNB010000280.1, forward strand.
CCGCCCCGCAGCTCGGAAAACTGTCTGACCGTGTGGGAGCCCGCAAAGTGTTACTTGTTTGTCTCGTACTGGCGGCACTCGTCTTTATTCCCCAGGCCTTCGTGCAAAACCCTTGGCAGCTCACTTGCCTGCGCTTCCTAATGGGCATAGCCGCCGCGGGATTGCTCCCATCCGTTAATTCCCTGGTCAAGCACACTGTGCCCGACTCTATTTCCGGCCGGGTATTTGGCTATAACCAATCTGCGCAATATATGGGCAATATAGCCGGTCCTCTGCTCGGCGGACAGATGGCAGCCTATTTTGGCATTCATTATGTCTTCTTTTCCACCAGCGCGCTTCTTGTCCTCAATGCGATTCTGGTTTATCAAACGGGAAAGATAGGTAGGCGCAAACTCGCTGTAAGCACAAGCCGCTAACCTCTGCTTTAATGCCTGAACATGACTGTACTGCTTAGGGAGGCCGTAAAAAGGGACTGTATCCGGGCAGATTTTGCCTGGGTACAGTCCCTGGTCTTTGTTATCCAGGTCTCCTTTGCGAAGCCCGCGGGCTAAGTATCTTTACCCCGGTTCCTTTGCCCGAGGATTAACTGCGTTGTTAA
>JAJYNB010000116.1 GCA_021786555.1 Bacillota bacterium
TGTCCAGGCCTTCCAAAGTCAGTTCATACATAGGGAATATCTGCCGGATTGCCTGTAAAGTTTGCTGACCGTACATGTGTTCCCAGTGGGCAGTGGGGATGGGATTCAGCCAGATACTGTGGGGGAATCTGCGGGCCAGGCGTTCCAACCAGACAACGCCCGGTTCCTCGTTGTCCAGTTCCCAAAAAATATTGCCATGGGCCATGAAGAGTTCGCTTGGGGCCATGGAGGCATCTCCTACCAGGACTACTTTATAGTCTCCGTCCAAGCTTTGCAGCAAGTTTTCCGTTTTCACCGCCTGGCGAGGATTGCAGGAAGCGTCGAGGTACATCAGGTCATAAATGCAGTTGTGGAAGTAATAGAATTTCAGGTCTTTGAAATGAGAAGCCTTGTGTACAGCTGAAAACAATTGATTGCAGATCCGGGCATAGGGGGTCATGGATCCGCCTACATCCATAAGCACAAGCACTTTTACCGCGTTGCGGCGGGGCCTGGTCCATACCAGTTTAAGCCGCCCGGCATTATTACAGGTCTCATCCACGGTACCTTCCAGGTCCAGCTCATCCTTCGCCCCGTCAAGCCGGGTGCTGAACTGGCGCAGGCGGCGCAGGGCCACCTCAAACTGGCGCAGCCCCAGGGTCTTATCGCTGCGATATTCCCTATAGTTCCGCTCAGCAGCTACCTTAACAGCAGACCGGCTGTGGGAATCACCGCCGATTCTAATCCCGCCCGGGTGAAAGCCCGAGTGGCCGAAGGGTGAGGTTCCACCGGTTCCCACCCAGTTGGACCCGCCGTGGTGCGGGCCCTGCTGGGTGCGCAGTCGCTCCTCTAAGGCCGTCTTCAAGGCTTCCCAGTCGGGCATCCCTAGTTTCTTCAGTAATTTATCTCGCTCAGAATCACTGAATTGCCGGGGCGGCAGGGGGTTCTCGAGCCACTTTGATACCTGGTCCAGCAGCTTTTCGTTACTTTCGATTCCTTTGAAATACCTGTAAAAGGCCTGGTCATACTTGTCATAGTGGGTCTCGCTCTTCACAAGAATGGCCCGGCTGAGAAAGTAAAAACCGGTGAGGCTGGACCCGGCCAGACCAGCCTCCAGGGCTTCCATCAACGTCATCCATTCAATGATGGAAACGGGAATTCCCTCAGTTCGCAGGAGGTAGAAAAAATTGATAAACATCGTCTTTACCTACCAACTACGGCCGCTGGCCCTGGCAGGGTTCTCCGTGCCACGGGAATGCAGTTGTCTTAAAGTCAGGTCGAAATCCTGATTTTTTTTGAGCAAAGCCCCCAGGAAGGGCAGCTCCCGCGCTATCTTATCCGGGTGGATGCCGCCGATAGACAAGGCCTGGACCCAATCCAACAATTCACTGGTACTCGGTTTTTTCTGCAGGCCTTGGACACTGCGCAGCCAGTAAAAAGCTTTAAGGGCTTCCTGCAGCAAGCGTTCTTCCAGGTCAGGCTGATGCACGTGAATAATGGTTTCCATCATTTCTTTATCCGGAAAGGCAATATAATGAAACACACAGCGCCTTAAGAAGGCATCTGGCAATTCCTTCTCTGCGTTGCTGGTAATAATCACTACCGGCCGGCTTTGGGCCGACACTGTTTCGCCCGTTTCCGGAATGTAGAAGTTCATTACGTCCAATTCCCAAAGCAGGTCGTTGGGGAATTCAAGGTCAGCCTTGTCAATCTCGTCAATAAGCAGCACCACCTGCTGCGGGGAAGCAAAAGCTTCACCGAGTTTGCCCAGCTTAATATACTGCTTGATATCTGAAACATCCCGGTCCCCAAACTGACTGTCGTAGAGGCGCTGTACCGTATCATACATATAAAGACCTTGCTGGGCCTTGGTGGTGGACTTGATGTTCCAGATGATTAACGGCAGACCCAGGGAACTGGCCACACTTTCTGCCAAAACGGTTTTGCCCGTCCCAGGTTCTCCCTTGATCAGCAGAGGCCGCTTTAATGCAACCGCAATGTTGACGCTATTGCGCAAATCGTCTGAAACTATGTAATTTTCTGTACCTTGATAAAGCAGTTGGTCCTTCATCCTGTTCTCCCCATTTCCCTAAAGAGTATAAATTCAGGGTAACAGACGGGTAAAATCTTGTCAATTTGCTAATTCCAGGACAAGCGTCTTGTTTAATGCAAACTGTGTTACAATATTAGGCAAGGTGAGAGGAGGGACGTGATGCTGCAGCTTGATATTCCCGGACATGGTTTGCTCCGCCTGCAAAATCTGGTTTTGGACTACAATGGTACGCTGGCCTTGGATGGTACAATGTTCAAAACAGTCAAGGACTGTTTGAACAGACTCTCTGAACACCTGGATGTGCACGTACTGACTTCGGACACCTTTGGTACGGTGGTGGAGCAGTGCAAGAGCATGCCGGTCCAGGTAAAGGTTTTGGAGAGCGCGGATCATACGGCTGAGAAGGCCAGCTACATAACCCAACTGGGCTCGCAATACGTGGTTGCGGTCGGTAACGGAGCCAATGACAGCAAGATGTTGGAACAAGCATCTTTGGGCATCGTGGTGCTGGGTCCGGAAGGGTGTTCGGGCCGTTCCCTTGTCGCAGCCGATGTGGTTGTCAGCCGAATTGAGGATGCACTAGGCCTGTTGTTGTACCCCCAACGCCTCATAGCCACTTTGAGACGGTGAAAATTTCCCTTTAAAGCATGAAACCAGGCTGAAGCCTGGTTTCATGCTTTAAAGCCCTGGGAAGAGGCTCTATACCTCAATTGAGCAAGGATGTTCTTGTATCGTGGGTATTTATAGGGTAAACTGCTGATTCAGCACTCTAAAAGTGAAGCCAACCTGCTACAGCGTAGAGGACCGTGCAAGCACCTGCTACCATGCTGCCATAAACCAGCTTTTTCCTGGCATACTGCATTACTGGTAATTTCATCACAGTGGCCATTGCCACCGTATTGTCGCTTAGGGGAGAGGCAAAGCCGCCAAAGGTGCCACTCGCAAACACAGCTCCAGCTATCAGGGGAAGGGCCGCATGGGTGTCGGCTGCCAGGGAAAACCCGATGGGCAAAAGAATCCCCCAGGTGCCAAAAGAAGATCCGATAGCATAGGACAAAATACACCCGAACACAAAGATGGCCGGTGCAATCAGAGCCCCCGGGACCAGACGGCTGATTATCTGTGTAGTGTAGGTGACGAACCCCAAATCCGTGGAAACGGCGGACACAGCCCATACCAACACCAGCAAGACGTTTACTCCCATCATCTCATTGCCGCCCTGCAAAAAACCAAACAGAATATGCTGCAGGGGCTGGCGCTGCACTGCATACCAGGCGAAGGCAGCCAGCAAAGTCCAGAGGAGCGCTTCCAGCATAGCTTTAGCGGCATTTGCCTGTGCCAGGGCGCCAAAAAAGGTATTTGAACGGAAATGCCCGTCCCACCAAGTGAGAAACAGTGTCAGAATCAGGAGCAGTCCCAGCGGAACCACCAAATTAAGCGCATTTGGCTTAACTTTTTTCGCTACCGGGTCAATACAGTCCGGTAAATCATCTTCAGTAGTTTTCTGCTTCAAGCGTTGCTGCCAGTCCTTGCCGTAAGGGAGCGGAGCGGTAAGTTCAGCTGCGTTTTCCATATAGGCGGCTTGCACCGGGTAACTCAGTCTCCGGACCAGTTTTTTTGCTTCGGGTTTTTCGTCTGACTGCTCACTGGTTTGACGGCCAATAAAGGTGTAGAACAAGGCAAAAACCAACATGGCAATGCCGAAAAAGTTAAAGGGTATACTGGCTAAGAATAATTGGTATGGTGACATAGAGGCACCCTGGTGCCTGAGGGCGGTCCCTACGAGACCAACCATGTAACCGATAAAGGCAGTGCCCAGGGGTATTAGAGCGATCAAAGGAGTTGAGGTGGCGTCAATGACCAAGGCCACTTTGTCGGCTGGGACCTGTAGACGGGAAAACACCTGTTTCATCACCGGGGACACGGTAATAATCCGGAAGTCTGGAGCCATGAAGGTTGCCAGGGAGGACAGCCAGGTTACTCCAAAGGCGCCGCGTACTGTTTTTATCCTTTTTCCGGTCCAATCGGCGAACCCGGCAACCCCTCCGCTTACGCGCAATAGGCCGACAAAGGCGCCAAAACCGTACATGAATACAATTAAGCGCAGGTTGTCAGGTACAGCCAGTTCTTTGAGAATGTATGCCAGGGTAGTATCAACTACTGCTAGAATACCGGGGTTAAGCATGTAGGATCCTATCAGCAGCCCTGCCAGGAGACCAGGCAGAACCTGCCGGGTAATTACTGCAATGGGTATCACCACGAGAAAAGGTATCAATGACCAGAAGGTTCCATGCATGGAAGATTTCCCCCTTCAACCTAAACGTTACCCACGCCAAAATGGGTCTTCGTTTAGCTTTTCTCTGCAGGGCCAAATCCATGCAGCAGACATATTTTTCAGCAAAAAGTGGCGGCAAGCCTGGGAAGGGCGTGGCGCCACCAATGAAGACCTGTTCTTTCAATTTTTTACCGGTATGGGGTATCGGTTGAGCTAAAGAAATAAATGAATTCGTAACTTAAGACGGCTTAACGCTGTACCTCAGCTTTACAGGAACACGCTGTTCTTTACGGCCAGAACAGTATGTTTGGGAAGGGTCTCCGCGGCCACAGCCTTAGCCT
>JAJYNB010000387.1 GCA_021786555.1 Bacillota bacterium
AGCAGGGTAGACTAACCCTGCATGTGATTTGTTTGCGAGTTTGGCACCCGTCAGGGTGCTTTTTGAATTAGTGGGGGGTAAACATATGATTCCTGGAAGCAAGAAAGTTGCCAACGTTGCCCTGCGCATGGCTTTGAGTGAATCCAGGGAGGAGGAGTCCCAGTTAAAGGAGTATTATGCTAAGGCTGGAATCAAGACCGTAGCAGTTGACTATGGCGGCGAGTTCATCCTGGCAGTGCGTAAAATTGTGGAGAGGGCGGTGGTGGCCGCCAAGCGGGAAGGGGTTATCCACGAAACCCACGGTGGTGAAGGTGCTGTCGCCGGGGCGGCACGGGAGGCTCTAACCCAAATCATGCCCAAGGCCGTAGGGCTGAACATAGGCGGTAAAGTCGGGGTCGCCCGCTACGAAGAGCACCTTAGTGTGGCGGTATTTGTAGGAATCGGACTTTTACACCTGGATGAAGTGGCGGTAGGCTTGGGCCACCGGGCTTTGCCTAAGGAGGGCTGAACATGGTTGTGAGAGGAATCAGGGGAGCCATAAGCGTGGCTGAAAATACAGCTGAAGCAATCAGAATCTCTACCAAAGAACTGCTTTTGACTATGGTTGAAGAAAACGGGTTGGACCCGGCGATGATTGCCAGCGCTTTATTCACAGTAACCAAAGATATTGACGCTGATTTTCCCGCTTCCACGGCCAGGGAACTGGGGTGGAACATGGTACCCCTGATTTGCGCCACCGAAATCAATGTGCCGGGCTCCATGCCCAAAATAATCCGGGTCTTGATTCAGGTGAACACAGACAAAGCCCAGGATGAAATCAAGCATATTTATTTGGGTGACGCTGTCACCTTAAGGCGGGACTTATCCGCTCAATAGACAAGACTTGAGGGTCAGAATTCAGAATTCAGAATGGCCCGGGAATGCGTATGAGGCAGGTTGCTTAGGTTTTGAATCAGCATATGAATGGCGCGCTTTTTGCCTTGCCACAAAATCTTCAACTCTTTTTGTCGCTTTTCTTATTCTGACTCCTGACTCCTGACTTCTGAATTCTGGCCCCTGATATTTGCTAGAAAACTGTTGACATGTCGAGTCAGATTGACATATAATTTAACAAAATAACCTAAGTGCTGTTAGCTGAGTTGAGATTAGTTGAGTTGAGAAGACCGTAGGGTGGAATTGTTGAGCTGAGCTGAGCTGAGATGAGAACAGCCCTGATGCAAGTTTAGGTTGCCGGGCCAGTACTCATTTGAGTACTGGTTTTTTGCGTGTGTTTTTAGGAGGAGGTTGGAAGAGATGACCGGGATTTCGCTAGAGAAGTTTGTAACGTTGGCAGGGGAGTACGCGTATATCCCGTTGTGGTCCGACCTCGCCGGGGATCTGGACACACCGGTATCCCTTGTAAAAAAACTAGGCGGCTGCGTGTATCTGCTGGAAAGTGTGGAAAGAGGGGAAAGCCTGGGCAGGCACTCTTTTATCGGCCTGGACCCGCTGCTCTGGTTTGAGGTAAACAGCCGGGGCTGCCGGATAGAAAAGGAGGGCCGGACCGTAACGGTCAGTCCCCAAGACCCACTGCAGCTGCTGGCTGAGACGCTTCAGGAGATGAATGTCGCACCGCTGAATGAATTACAGGGCTTTTTTGGGGGAGCGGTGGGGTATTTTGGCTATGACACAGTGCGCAGGCTGGAGGTCTTACCCCAGCAGGCGGAAGATGATTTGCATATTCCCGAAAGCAAATTTGTGATTACCCGCTGTGTCATTACGGTCGACCATGTGACCAAACAGGTGCGGGTGGTTGCCCTGGTTCCGAGGGGCGAGAATCCCGCCCAAAACTTCAAGGCCGGGAAGGAATACCTTAAATCCGTTATCAAGAGACTTCAAGCCCGGACGATCAGGCAGCCCAAAAACGTGTCCGCAGACAGCGGAGCCTTTCAGTCCAATGTCAGTAAAGACAGCTATATGGCTATGGTGGAGCAGGCCAAGAATTACATCAGGGCGGGGGACATCTTCCAGGTTGTCCTATCGCAGAGGCTGACCTGCCAGGTGGGAGACGAACCTTTTGAAATTTACCGCCGGCTGAGGACGATTAATCCTTCGCCATACCTTTATTATCTTGATCTGGGGGAAACTAAATTAATCGGTTCATCACCGGAAATGCTGGTAAGAGTGAAAGACAGGGAAGTTGAAACCTGCCCGATTGCGGGAACCAGGCCGCGGGGGAAATCGGAACGGGAGGACAGCGCCCTGGCCCGGGAACTTCTGGCCAATGAGAAAGAGCGGGCCGAGCACATCATGCTGGTCGACCTGAGCAGGAACGACCTGGGGAGGGCCTGCAGCTTTGGCACAGTGCGGGTGGAACAAACCATGGAAGTTGAACGCTTTTCCCACGTGATGCATATGGTTTCCAAGGTAAAGGGAGAACTGCAGGCAGGCTGTACCCCTTTTGATGCTCTTAAAGTTTGTTTCCCGGCAGGAACAGTTTCCGGTGCGCCGAAAATAAGGGCCATGGAAATAATCGAGGAACTGGAGCCCACCCGGCGCGGCCCTTATGCCGGCGCCATTGGCTACCTTAGCTTTGGCGGAGACCTGGACTCCTGCATCACTATCCGCACTATTCTCATCAAGGAAAAAACGGCCTACATCCAGGCCGGAGCCGGGATAGTGGCGGACTCAGACCCGGAAAAAGAATACGAGGAGACACTGAATAAGGCCCGGGCCCTGATGAATGCAGCAAACCCGCTACAGGAGGAAAAGTTATGCTATTGATGCTTGACAACTATGACTCCTTCACTTACAACCTGGTGCAGTACTTGGGTGAACTGGGCCAGGAAATAAAGGTTTTCCGCAACGATAAACTGAGCTTGGAGCAAATCTCTGACCTGGAGCCGGACCACATCGTAATTTCTCCAGGCCCCTGCACCCCGAATGAAGCCGGCATCTCCATGGATGTAATCCGGGAATTCGGCGGCAAGATTCCTATCCTGGGGGTCTGTCTGGGGCACCAGTCCATTGGTCAGGTCTTTGGCGGGGACGTGATCCCGGCGGAGCGGCTGATGCATGGCAAAACCTCGCAGATTTTACACGACGGCAAGACAGTCTTTGCCGGTCTTCCCAATCCCCTGACGGCTACACGTTACCACTCCCTGATTGTCAAAAAGGAAACCCTGCCTGACTGTCTGGAAATCAGCGCCGCAACAGACCAGGGAGAAATCATGGGCCTGCGCCACAAAGAACTGGTCATCGAAGGAGTCCAGTTCCACCCGGAAAGCATCCTTACCGAAGCAGGCAAAGACCTGCTGCAGAACTTCCTGAACTACACCTCAGGGGTGAGGCAGTAATCAGTTAAGAGGGGTACCAAATAGTTTGACAGTATGAACCGTCGCAGTGTCAGTGGAACCGTCCCCGTGACAGTCGTAGTTGAGAGGAGAAGAGCAAAGATGGATATTCGCCAGGCGATTACGAAAGTAGCAGCGGGCCAGGACTTGCCGGAAGAACAGGCCCAGCTGGTAATGGAAAAAATCATGGAAGGCCAGGCCACACCGGCCCAAATCGGGGCACTGTTGATGGGGCTGCGCATGAAGCAGGAAAGCGTGGAAGAGATCGCGGGGCTGGCCCGGGGCATGCGGCATGCGGCCCTGCAGGTGGACCTGCCGGGTGTGGACCTGGTGGATACCTGCGGCACAGGCGGTGATGGGGCCGGGACTTTCAATATTTCCACCACTGCCGCCTTTCTAGCGGCGGCCAGCGGCCTCAAAGTGGCAAAACACGGCAACAGGTTTGCTTCCAGCCAGTGCGGCAGCGCTGACGTCCTTGAGGCTTTGGGGGTAAACGTAAACCTCAGGCCGGCTCAGGTTGCCCTGTGTATCGAAGAAGCAGGCATGGGATTTCTTTTCGCCCAGGTGCATCACCAGGCTATGCGCCACGCAGTGGGCCCGCGGCGGGAAATCGGCATGCGCACCGTGTTTAACCTGCTGGGACCCTTGACCAACCCGGCGGGAGCCCGCTATCAGGTCATTGGGGTATTCGATCCCAACTTGACCGAGAAGATTGCCGCTGTGCTCCATCGGCTGGGGTGCCTGGGAGCAATGGTTGTACACGGCAGTGACGGGTTAGACGAGCTGACCATAACCGGGCCTTCTAAAGTGAGTGAATTGAAGGATGGTAAAATATCCACCTATGAACTGGACCCAAGGGAGTACGGCTTGAGTACGGCTCCTTTAGACAGTATCAAAGGCGGCGATGCCGCCACCAATGCGGAGATTACCAGGGCTGTATTATCCGGTGAAACCGGACCACGGCGGGACATCGTGCTGCTGAATGCTGCCGCAGCCATTTATGTTAGCGGCGGCGCCTCCGATATGAAAGGAGCTTTAGATAAAGCAGCCTTCGCCATTAATTCCGGGGCTGCCCAGGCTAAACTGGAGGCCCTGATTAAATTGACCCAGGCCTTGGGGGAAAGAAAAGATGATTTTAGACAGGATTGTGCAAGCTAAACAAGAGGAAATTGTACAGCAAAAGGGCGAAAAACCTTTACAACGGTTACAGGAAGAATTGAGATACCTTCCACCGGTCAGGGATTTT
>JAJYNB010000171.1 GCA_021786555.1 Bacillota bacterium
GCATGCCCGTATGCGACGGCATCCTTGGCACCAGGAAAATCAAGGAGTCCTGCCCTCAGACCAAAGTCCTGATCCTCACCACTTTTCAGGATGACGAATATATCTTCCAGGCTCTGAAATACGGAGCCCAGGGCTATTTGTTAAAAAATACCCCTTCTGAGCAGATTCGTGAGCAGATAAAACTGGCCCATGCCGGCACCCTGCTCATCCACCCGGAAGTGGCAGCGAAGCTCACAGGCATGCTGGGCCGGGAGAGCAAAAAGGACCTCTCCCCCTACAACCTATCGGAGCGGGAAATTGAGATCATCCAGCTCATCAGCGACGGTTACTCCAACCGGGAAATCGCCGCCAAACTGTTTCTGGGCGAGAGCACGGTGAAGAACTACATCTCCGCCATCCTGTCGAAGCTAAGCCTGCGGGACCGGACTCAAATAGCAGTGTTCTACCTCAAACATTGAGCCTAGCCGAAGAAATTCTTGAAGGACCGTCCCCACGTGACTCAAAAGTGAGTCACTGGAGAACCGTCCCCTAGTGACTCAGGCCGCTGACCAGTGGGCGCAAAATGAGGCTAAACTTTTTCGGGGTTAGCCTCATTTTTTTGTTGCTGCCCTCCTCTCCAAACTTTTAACCAACAGTAGCAGATTTGTAAACCAATCACTCACGGACGAGTATCGGAGGACCGTCCCCAAGTGACTCACTTTTTTCAGTACTTTCGTACTGCCGCGAAAGGACCTGAGCATCAGGAACGCACCCTGTTTATGTAATACACTGGTATCAGAGAAACAAGGAAAGAGGGAAAAGCAATGATTAGATTGCGTCAGGTACTCAAACGCTACGGCAGCACAATCGCCCTGGATAATATCAGTCTGGATGTCTCAACCGGTGAAATTTTCGGCTTTCTCGGCCCCAACGGGGCGGGCAAGAGTACTGCCATCAGCCTGATTTGCGGCCTTGTCAAGCCTGACCAGGGTGAGATCAGTGTGGACGGTCTGGATATTAGGCACAACGCCCTGGAAGTTAAACGGCGCCTGGGGCTGGTCCCCCAGGAAATAGCCCTGTTTGATAACCTTCCGGCCTGGGACAATGTGGAGTTCTTCGCCAAACTGGCCGGGCTTAGAGGAGCCTTGCTCAAAGAGCGGGTCTCGGAAGCCCTGGAGTTTGCCGGACTGGCTGACAAGGCCAAGGGTGTGCCCAAGGGTTTCTCCGGCGGCATGAAGCGGCGCCTGAATATCGCCTGCGCCATCGCCCACCGGCCGAAAATCATCATCATGGATGAACCCACTGTGGGGATCGACCCCCAGTCCCGCAACCACATCCTGGAGTCGGTACGCCAGTTAAATAAACTCGGTTCCACCATCATCTACACCACCCACTACATGGAGGAAGCAGAGGAGATCTGCAGCCGGATTGGGATCATCGACCACGGCCGGCTGGTGGCTACCGGAACCAAAGAGGAACTGCGCCTTCTGGTCAATGAAGAAGAAAAGATAGTGATCGAAGGGACTGACTTGAACTTCACCTGCCTGGAGCAAATCAAAGCACTGGGCTTGGTCAAGGATGCCCGCACCAAGGGCCAGAGCCTGGAGATTCTTACACCCCACGCCCAGACCATCCTGCAGGACATCTTGTTTATCCTGCAGCGCAATCTTGTTAAAGTTCGCAATATTACCCTGGTGGAACCGGACCTGGAGACAGTGTTTCTCTCTCTTACCGGCCGGAAACTGCGCGATTAAGGAGGTGCTCGCTGTGAATATTTTAAGCCTGGTTCTGAACGATTTAAAACAAACGGCAGCCAACAAGGTGACCCTGGCCCTCCTCCTGGTACTGCCCGTTCTGATGATATCCCTCCTGGGCTACGCCATGAAGCCGGTCTTTCAGCCGGATAAGGGCTTGAAGAAATTTTCTGTCCTTTATACCAATCAGGACCCAGGACCAGTAGGCCGCAGCCTGGACAGCTTTTTGCACAGCCAGGGCGGAAACCTGCTCGAACTGGTTCCGGTCGATTCGGCCGCCCTGGATTCCCAGGTTCTAAGCGGCAAGTACCCCGTGGGGATCAGCGTTCCCCCTGACCTTTCGCAGCGTTTGGGCCAGGGCGATAAATCCAAGGTAGAGGTAGTCAGCTCCGGCCGGGACCAGGTAACAGACAAAGTTGTCCGCTCCCTGTTGGATTCTTTTGCCGCATATACCAATACTCAGACCGCTCTCTCCCAGGGTTACCAGAATTATCTGCCTGGAACGCAGGGCGATACAGCCTCAAGCCGCGCCGGGCAAAATCTGGCCCGGGTCCAGTCGCGCTTTGGCACGGATTTTGTCTCGGTCCAGGCTTCCGGCCCCGCTCTGGACCCCTTCCAATTCTTCGCCGCAACTATGTTGGTGTTCTTCCTCCTGACTACGGGCATGGGAGTAGGCACAGGCATCATCAATGAGCGGACTTCAGGGGTGATGACCCGCATCAATTCCAGTCCAATTAAACGCAGCGAATACCTGCTGGGCAAAATTCTCAGCAACCTGGTAATAGCCCTGGTGCAAGCCAGCGGCGTCATCCTCTTCACTCACTACGCCTTTCAGGTTAATTGGGGCAGCAGCCCCCTGTCCATCCTCTTCATCCTGACTCCAGTCATTTTTATCTCATCAGCCTTGGGCATAATCTTTGCCAGCATCCTCAGTTCGGCCAAAGCCCTGACGTCTATTCTCAGTATCGTCTTCTGGTGCATGACCTTTGTCAGCGGTGGTTTTACACCCGTCCCCGTTCTGGACCCGGTGGCCAGGTTTACGGTCAATAAGTGGGCCTTCAATTCCCTCTCTTCCCTGATGGCAGGCGGAACACTTTCAAACATCACGGGCAACCTGCTGGCGCTCTTCACTACCGCCCTTATCCTCTGGCTTGGCGCCATCGCACTGTATCAAAGGAGGCTTGCCGCATGAACAGCCTGTTGATTGCCCAAAATATCCTGCAGCGCGCATTGCGCAGCAAGAAAGAGTTAGCCGGGCTCCTCCTTCTCCCGGTTCTGGTCCTCGGCGTCATGAGCATGGTAATCAGTAATACTGCTAATACCAAGCCCAGTCTGGGCCTGGCGATCCAGGACAAAGGGATCTACGGCCAAGACCTTGCTGCCAAGCTGCAGAGCTTGCCCCACTTTAAACCCTTGGCGCTTAACCCGCAAGAATACTCTGCTGTGAGCCAGGATAACAATTCTAACCTCACTGTGCTGATTCCAACGGGCTTCTCCGAGGACATAACTGCGGGCAGGCAGGTCAAGGTCTCCCTTAGCGGCAAGCAGAATGCATCGGATCTGGCTGTACTCAGACAGGTAATTAACCAATCCGTCCTGTCTTACTATGCGGCAGCCGGCCTGGGCCAGGAGGTGGCTGCTTCAGGCAACCAGAATCAAGCTTCCTTTTCCGCTTCCCTGCTGCAGCAGCTGGACCAGGGGAACCTGCAATCCAGCTACCGCATGGCGGGCCCTGACCAAAACGGTGTCCAGCGTCAGACCCTGCTGCCCATCATAGGTTTTGCGATTATGTTCATGATGGTTCTGGTCTTTACCGCCATGGGCACAATCCTGGAGGATAAGAAGCGCCTTACTCTGGCCCGCGTCTATGCCCTGCCGGTAAAGGAATGGGAAATCATAGCCGGCAACCTGATTGGCTCCCTCGCCTTAGGAACCCTTCAGCTTATACCTCTGGTACTCATCCTGCAGCATGTGTTTGAAATACCCTGGGGGACCGGTCTTTTGGAACTGTTTCTAACCTTCTTCTGCTTTCTCATTGCCGCCATCGGACTTGGGATTGGTCTAGCCGGAATCGTCAAGGACGGTTTCAACCCTACCCTGGTCATCGCAACTGTAATCGTACCCAGCAGTATCCTGGGCGGCAGTTTCATCCCGGACAGCATGCTCCCCGATATGGTGGTCCGGCTGGGCTACGCTGTGCCGCAAAAATGGGTGATGTTGGCGGTGCAAAAGATTTTCAGCGGGGAAAACCTGGCTGCTGTAGCCCCGGAACTGGGGATCATCCTGGTCTTCGCCCTGGCCTTCGCCAGCTTCGGACTCAAAACCTTAAAACCTGTTGACGAGTAACCGGTTCCACACCCGGTCCAGGCACCCGGCACAAAACCCTGCTAGCCAAGCGTGTTAACGCCGGCGTCCGGACAAAGGCTTTGGCTTGCTCTGAAAAAAAGGGAGCCCAACTTGGTGGGCTCCCCGCACTGCCAGAACATACCTGACCGGCCATGAGTTGTACGACTCCTGGCCGTTTCAGTTTTTTTGCTGCCGCGATTCAAGTTTACTTTCCGTTATCTTTGGACTCACCCGGTTCCGCCAAGCCTTCGTTATCCTCAAATACACCTGCCTGGAAACGGTTGAAACTGGCTTCGGCAATCACGTCCTCTATTCCTTCCCTGGCCCTTTCCACCATGGACCTGGCCTTGTCGAAAATGTCAAGCCCCTCCTCCGCTGTTTTGGTCACCACCGAGTGCAGTTTTTTGCCTATAGAAGGCAGCAGCAGGGTTGCCAAAGCAGCTGTGCCTAAGCCATAGAGTAAACCTTTAAGCTGACCGTCATTCATGC
>JAJYNB010000125.1 GCA_021786555.1 Bacillota bacterium
AAAGCCGTGGTTCTTCCGCGGTACCACCCAAGTTAGCCGTAAAACAGCCCGCTTTGTAAAGGTACAGGAATATCAATTCCCCTGATTAACCTTGGTCAAGCAAAAAACAAAAACTCCCCATCCCTAAAGGGACGGGAAGTTACCCGCGTTACCACCCAACTTGACCAAAAGTCCAACTTAATCAGGTACGGGAATTGATCCAAGGTTAGTCACAGTCCTGCTGTGCGGCTCAACTCGAACCACGCACTTCGAACCACGAACCTCGATTTTCCGATACCCTCTTCCTGCTAACGGGGAAGAGACCGTCCAAGCCTACTTTAACTGTTCAGCCGGCAGCTCGGGAGGGAACTTCAGTTAGGACATGCATGGAAGAGCTTCCAGTCTGTGACTCTTCCTCCCTGTAAGGATGCCGTTAACCTACTTTTCTCCGTCATCGCCTTTATGAATCTTGCCTTTTATGAAATTATATTACAACAAAGCAAAAAATGTCAATAGCTTTTATTCCAGACCGGCCAGCTCTTTCGCCATTAGTTTTTTGCTTTCCAGGTCCGTCAGGCTGTACAGGGCCATTTTTTGGGCCATGGGCGACCCTGCCCCATGCCAGGTTCCGGCGCCGTGCAGTCCTGCGCTCCAGTTTTGAATGAATTTGGCCATCCTCAGCCGGGCCTCCGCCGGAGCGGAGGTCCGCATAAATTTACGCACATAATCGGCGGTTTCCGGGTTTTCCAGTTCTTTCTCAGAGGGCATGGTCACTGCCAACCCCCCGCCGATATCACCGGCCCACTTCATCACATCCCAAAATCCTTCCGCTACAGTAAGCTTGGCCACATTGCCGAAAATATCATCGGGCTGGTAAAAACCGGACCCGGCAGGCTCTTCGCTGCCCTTCAGCGCTGAGGCCACGGAACAGGCACGGGCCGTCTCGCTGATCCTGATCATGTCCGTAATTTTATCGACAATGTGCGGCGTCTTCTGTACACCCGAATACTCCGCCAGGAGTTGGCTGGCCCCGATAATCAGATCGATAAAGCCGACTTTGCAGGCGCCGCCGCAGTTCATGCGGTGGGTTTTGGCGAAGCGGGAAATCAATTTGCCGCAGTACTTGGTTTCGCCGCATAAAAACACCCGTTCCCAGGGAATAAACACATTGTCAAAAACCATGATGCAAGTTTCCCTTTGACCGTATTCCGGGTTGCCCAGGTACTTGGAGTCGTTAAGTTCGCGTTCAGCGGTAAAGGGGGTATACTGCAGGATATATGTAAGTCCGGGGGCTCCGTTCGGCACGGCGAAGGCTACGGCAAAGTCCTCTTCCCCGGGTTTCATGCCCATGGTAGGGATGACAATTGTTTCATGGGCTCCTATAGCTCCGCTCTGGCTAACTTTTGCACCCCGGACAACGATGCCTGCTTCATTTCTTTCCACCACATGCACGTAGACATCAGGATCCTCCTGCTGGCCCGGCCGCTTGTTTCGCTCCCCCTTGGCATCGGTCACGCCGCCGCTGCAGGCTAAATCATTTTCCTGCAAATATTTCAGGTGGTTGATCAACCTTTGGTGATAGTCGGTCCCTAATTCCCGGTCCATTTCCCAGGTAACCCCGGCTAAGGCGTTTAAGACATCGGCCCCGACACAGCGGTAATTGCACGTGCCCAAAGCCTGGCTGGTCAAGCGGGCCATTTCCATTCTTCTCTCAAGGTCGGCTGTGCTGTTGGAAATATGCAGGTTGCGGCTAACCTTGATGCCGGTGAAAGGAGAATCGGCGGTCATGACTTCGGCGTTCTGGGGGTCTTCTGTCAGTTCGTATACCCTGGTATTAGCCTTCAGGACAGTCATAGTGGTAGGGTTCTCCATCAGTTGTACCTGTTTTCCCCCCAGGAAGATGCGGGGATTATATTTTTTCATGCTTTCCATATACTCCTGGGCAGTCATCACGTGCAAAACACCTCCGTAAATCAAAATCTTCTGTTGTAAAAGCCTTCATAATATTCTTTATATTCCATCGAAAGGATTATTTTTCCTTCCAAACCCTTAATTCTTTTTTGACAAAAAAAGAGCCCGGATTCCGGACTCTTCTTCCAGCTCTATCTATTCTCCCAGGTAAGCTTTACGCACTGCTTCATTTTTGGCCAGTTCCCCGGCCGGCCCTTCCAGCACAATCTCACCGGTCTCCAGCACGTAGGCCCGGTTGGATATTTCCAGGGCCAAGTGGGCGTTTTGCTCCACCAAAAGGATGGTGGTACCTGAGGCGTTGATATCCTCGATGATGTGGAAGATTTCCTCCACCAGCATAGGCGCCAGACCCATACTCGGCTCGTCCAGGAGCATCAGCTCCGGCCGGGACATTAGCGCCCTGCCCATGGCGAGCATCTGCTGCTCCCCACCCGACAGAGTGCCTGCTACCTGCTTGCGCCTCTCCTTGAGGCGGGGAAAATGGTGAAATACCCGCTCAAAATCAGAGTTCGAGGGTTTTTCCGTCCTGCTGTGGGCTCCCATCAGCAGGTTTTCGTGCACGGACATCTCGGGAAAAACTCGCCTGCCTTCGGGAACCTGGCTGATACCCATCTCCACAATCTTGTGAGGCTTAATGCTCTCGTATCTGCGGCCTCCTTCCGGGACGCCGTAGATGTACTTATCTTTAAAAATTACCGTGCCTTCTTTGTTTGCGGGTTTGAGCAGTCCTGAGATGGTACGCAGGGTAGTGCTTTTGCCCGCCCCGTTGGCGCCGATTAAAGCCACGATCTCGCCTGCATTTACCTGCAGGGAAACATGGGTGAGAGCCTTGATGGCGCCGTAACTAACATCGATATTTTTTAGCGTTAACATTTCAGACCACCCTTCTAACGGCGAACCCTGCTTTTAAACTGACCGGTTCCCAGGTATGCTTCGATGACAGACTGGTTGGCGCGAATCTCACTTGGGAGCCCCTCGGCTATTTTCTTACCGTAGTCCAGGACCGCAATCCGTTCTGAAATTCCCATGACCAGTTTCATATCGTGCTCCACTAGGAAAATAGTTACCCCGGTATCCCTGATTTTGCGGATGATGTCCATCAAGACTGCCTTTTCCTGCGGGTTCATGCCTGCAGCAGGTTCATCCAACAGCAGGATTTTGGGCTTGGACACCAGGGCCCGGGCGATTTCCAGCCGGCGTTGCTCACCGTAAGAGAGATTTCTGGCTTTTTCGTCCTTCTTCCCCGCCAGGCCCAAAAACTCCAGGGACTGGAGGGAACTTTCCTCCAATTCCCGTTCTTCCTTTCGCATACCCGGCAGCCGGGTAAATGCATAGAGCAAGCCGGCTTTGCCCCTGCAGTGGGCTCCGATTTTGACGTTATCCATGACTGTGAGGTCGGAGAAGAGGCGGATAGACTGAAAGGTCCTGGTTATCCCCATATCAGCGATGCGGTAAGTAGGATGTCCAGCCAAAGTCTTGCCGTTAAAGCTTATCTTGCCCTCTGTCGGCTTGTAAATACCGGTAATCAAATTGAAAACCGTACTCTTCCCTGCCCCGTTTGGTCCTATCAGGGCCAGAATCTCACCCTGCACCAGTTTAAGGTCCAAGCTGTCAACTGCAGTCAGACCGCCGAAGCGAATAGTGACATTGTCCAACTCCAATAAACTCACGCTCATGCCCCCTGTCTGACTTGTTTGTTTTTACCCAGAAGCAGGGCCCGGCGCAATACTTGGCGCAGATTAATCCCGCCCATCAAGCCGTAGGGGCGGAAAATCATCATTATAACGAGCAAACCACCATAGACCATCATGCGGTAATTAGCCATAAAACGCAGGGCTTCAGGCGCCGCGGTCAGGACGACCGCGCCGATAATTGCGCCGGGAATACTGCCCAGACCGCCCAATACTACCATGTTCAAGATTTCCACCGATTTCATGAAGCCGAAGTCCGTGGGCTGGATAAAAGTAGTGGTATGGGCGAACAGGGCGCCGCCTACCCCCGCACAAAAAGCTCCGATGGCGAAAGCCTGAATTTTGTAAAAGGTGGTATTGATGCCTACGGCCACGGAAGCAATCTCGTCTTCCCGCACCGCCAGCATGGCCCGGCCGTTACGGGAGTTTTCCAGCCAAAACATGCCGAAAATCGTTATGACAGCCAAGACCAACACTATCGGGAAGGTAGTATAACCTTTGATGCCCAAGAAGCCGATAGCGCCACCGGTAATGTTCATATTTGTAAATTGGACCCTGACAATCTCGGCAAAACCCAAAGTGGCAATTGCCAGATAGTCTCCGGTTAACCGCAGTGTTGGAAATCCAATTATAATCCCAAAAAAGCAGGCCACCAAGCCGCCAATCAAAATTCCCACCAAAAAGGGCAGATGGTAATTGACCGTTGCTATGGCTGAGGAGTAGGCGCCGATACTCATAAAGGCGGCATGGCCCAGGGAGAGCTGGCCGGTTACACCGCTTATGAGGTTCAGGCCTAAAGCCATGATGATATTGATGCCGATAAACAATCCAATCTGCAGGTAATAAGGAGGCACAACCACGCTTAGGCCTTGTCCTGCCAAGCCTGTCACCGCCAGGATCAAGGCAAATAATATCAG